>CAMFZA010000042.1 GCA_946002345.1 uncultured Phascolarctobacterium sp.
GCGCCGCGCAGACTATTACCCCAGCCACCTTTCCGGTGGTCCAAAGCAGCGTGGAGGCATTGCCCGCGCTCTGGCAAGCAACCCCAAGGTGCTGCTCTGCGACGAAGCAACCTCCGCCCTGGACCCCCAAACCACCAAATCTATTTTGGAGCTGCTAAAGGATATCAATAAAAAGCTCAATCTAACCATTGTGCTCATCACCCACCAAATGGAGGTTGTTAAGACCATCTGCGACCGTGTTGCTGTTATCGAAAATGGCGATATTATCGAGGAAGGCCCCATGGTGGATGTATTTACCAATCCCCAGCACCCCACCACCAAGGAATTTACCAAGAGCGTTATCAACGCGGAAATTCCTGATATGATTACTGACAGGCAGCTCACCGACACCTAGACAGTGGCCAGCAGGATCAGCGGGCGGAGGGCCGTCATCGGCGACAGCGCCAGCGAGCCCATTGTTTCCGGTATGGTTAAACGCTTTGCCGTGGATGTAAGCATCCTTTACGGCAATATTGACCAGCTGAAGGATGTTCCCTTTGGCACCCTGATTATCGAGGTCAGCGGTGACCAAAAGGGCATTAAAAATGCTCTGGAATATCTGCACAGTCAAAATCTGAAAACGGAGGTAATCGGCTATGAATCCTGATATGTTTGCATTATTGAATAAATCCTTCTGGGAAACCTGCTACATGGTCTTTGCCTCCACGGCTCTGTCCACCCTGATTGGTATTCCCTTAGGCGTTATTTTAACTGTTACCCGCAAGGATCACATCCTGCCCAACCAGGCGGTTAACAGCATTTTGGGCGCCATTGTTAACGCTACCCGCTCCACACCCTTTATTATTTTAATGGTAGCGATTATTCCCTTAACCCGTATGATTGTAGGCTCCTCCATTGGTACCACCGCAGCCATTGTGCCGCTGACCATCTCTGCAGCCCCCTTCATCGCCCGCATTATTGAATCTTCCCTGCTGGAAATCAACCCCGGCATTATCGAGGCAGCTCAAGCTATGGGCGCCAGCCCCATGCAGATTATTACCAAGGTCCTGCTGCCCGAATCATTGCATTCCATCGTTTTGGGCGTAACTCTGGCCATCATCAGCCTTATTGGCTACAGTGCTATGGCTGGTACCCTGGGCGGCGGCGGCTTGGGTGACCTGGCTATCCGCTACGGCTACCAACGCTTCCAGATGGACGTTATGCTGGCCACTGTCGTGGTGCTGATCATCATGGTTCAGGCCATGCAATCCCTGGGTGATTATGCATCCAAGAAGCTGAACAAGAATAAGCTTTAAGACAGCCCTAGTTCCGTTGTATCTGTTTGCACGGCCATAATTGCGCGCTTGTGGCTTGCTATATAATTAAACAATCACTATATACGGGAGGTATAATGATGAGTAAATTAGTCAAAATTTTGATTACCGTTGCCCTGATGGCCCTGATGGTTGTGGCTGCAGGCTGCGGCGGCGACAAAAAGGATGAGATAAAGGCCGACACCAAGGCACCTATTAAGATTGGCGTAACCGCTGGTCCCCATGCTGAGATCATGGACAATGTAAAAAAACTGGCTGACAAAGAAGGCCTGAAAATTGAAGTCGTAGAATTCTCCGATTTCGTTTCCCCCAACGTTGCTCTGGCTCAGGGCGAGCTCTTTGCTAACAGCATGCAGCATGCTCCTTATCTGGCAGCTACCCTGAAAAAGGAGCCCAAATTCCAATTGGTTGAGGTTTTCAAGACTGTAAACTTCCCCATGGCTATCTATTCTACTAAATACAAAAAGGTAGATGATATCCCTGCTGGTGCTACCATCGGTATTCCTAACGACCCCTCCAACGGTGCTCGTGCACTGCTGGTTTTAGCTGACAAGGGCTTCATTGAAGTTAAGGATAAAAACTCCGTAACCACCACTGTTGCTGACATCACCAAGAATGACAAAAAATACAAGATTCAAGAGCTGGACGCAGCCTCCATTCCTAAGGCTATGCCGGACCTGGACATTGCCGTTATCAATGCAAACTATGCCCTGGTTGCTAAGCTGAACCCCTCCAAGGATTCTCTCTTAATCGAGCGTAACGACAACCCCTTCCTGAACGTTTTTGTTACCACTAAGGCTAACGAAAAGGATCCTCGCATTGCTCAGCTGAAAAAGATTTATCAATCTGCTGAAAACAAAAAATTCATTGCCGACCACTTCAAGGGCACCATTACTGCCGGCTTCTAATCCACCCCTAAGCTTATCTAAATCCTAAAACTCGTACACTAGTAAAAACTTAGCCCCCTGCTTCGCGCAAGCAGGGGGCTTTTTTTACGCCTTTCTAAGCACATTCCACACTATTTAACTGTAGTAAACACCTCGCACACTCTATCCTGCCAAGCCTGAATCTCCAAAGTATCTAAGATGCCATTGTTCATAATGCTGAAGGCCAGTAGATGCCCGTTAGCTGTAGTGGTATAGCCTGCTAGCGCGCTGACGCCAGTGAGCGTGCCTGTCTTGGCGTGTATTTTGCCCTTCGTGGCTTTATTGTGCATGCGGTAATCCAGTGTGCCATCCACACCGCCGAGGGGCAAAGCAGGGTAGAAGGTACTGAAAAGCTGCTTGTTTTCATAGGCGTACTTTAGCAAGCCCACCTCTAGCTCAGGCGATAAATAATCGTATAAGGATAAGCCGCAGCCATCGGCAATATTATAATTAGCAGGATTATAGCCAAGCTTAGCAATAAATCTGTTAACAAGCTTGCGGGCGTCATCTGCAGTGGCATGGCTGCTGCGTTCAAAGGCGGCCAACTGATAAAACGTGGCCTCCGCGCAAAGATTGTCGCTATCCTTGAGCATGGGCTGCAAAACCTGCGCCATGCTGTGACTGCGCACACACAGCTGCTTAGCCGTAGCAGGCGCCTGCCCCCGCACCATCAAAACAGGTGGCTTGATATGAGCCTCACGCAGCTTGCTTTGGAAAACCTGCATGAATTTGTCACGGCCGTTCACCAGCAAAGGAAACAGTGGCGGATTATACTCATCATCATCCCAGCACCAGCCAATTCCCCAACGGGGGCTATCCATCATACTAACATCAGCAATCAAGCTGCCTTGAATAGTATGAATTCCAAGAGCCCTGATGCTGTCCACAAAGGCCTGCATATCACTGCTGTCAAAAAGCGGGTCAAAGCCGCCTATACAATAAATATTACCTGTGAGCACACCGTTACTTATGCTTCCCTCATAAGCCAGCTTAGTAGTAAATTGATGGTAAATACTAAGATTTTCCATTGCGGTAATAGCCACTAAGCTTTTTAGAGTCGAGGCAGGGCGCAGCAGCTGCCTAGGCTGATGCTGAAAAACGATTTTATCGGCAGTCAAATCATACACAAGCATGCCCGCCTGACTGCGCTGCAGCAAATCCTCTTCTAAAAGATTCTGCAGCCCTTGCTGCAAAGCCTTTTCCCATGGTGCTTGGGGCACTATGGGAGCTTGGCTAGCCTTTACAAGCGGCTGTGCACTAACAGCAGTGGTCTGCTGCGCAGTAACACGCGTACCTTTAGCAGCTTTATTATTGCTTGTAGCAAAGCTTGCATTGTCTGCAAAAAATAAGGTAGAACTTAGTAAAAGCACGCCGACAATACCAAGCGTGCTTTTGATTTTATCCGTAGAAAAAAAAGACAACTTCTTTCACCTAACTCTATACAATATCTAAATGCCAGCTTAAGAAAACATAAAGCTAAAATATTTGTCCTTAAATTCCTTATCCATTCCTCTGGATAAGGGGATGCACAGCTTACTACCCCGCATGAAGATTTCTTTGGTGTTAAAATGCTCCACATGCTTGAAGTTCACGATATAGCTGCGATGGGGCTTGAAAAAGCCTGGATAAAGCAACAGCTTGTTCTGGATATTATTAAAGGTATCCCGTACCTCCAGCCTTTTGCCGCCCACCAAATTAAATACTACCTGACGATTAACAGCCTCCACCCACTCGATCTCTTCAATGAGAATGCTACACATATCGTTGCCGGATTTAAGTACAATAAATTGGCAAAGCTTTTGGTAAAGGGAATCCAGCAGCTGGCTGAAGCCCTCATAATCAGCGGGCTTGAGTAAATAGCCATAGGGGTGCACTTCGTAGGCAGGCAGAGCGAAGTCCTTGGAGGAGGTTAGGAAGATGAGCGAAAAATCGCTATTGCTGGTCCTGAGCTGCTTGGCTGCATCCAGCCCATTCATGCCGGGCATGATAATATCTAAAACAGCAATATCATCCTGACGGGGCGCATACTGCTCCAGAAGGTCCGTGCTTGAGGAAAAGGTCAACAGCTCCGCCTCCAGCCTGTGTTCGCTTAACCATTGCTGGGTGTGGGCTTTTAAAACATCTAGCATCTCCCTGTCGTCATCACATAATATAAACCGCATCATTAACAGCTCCTTAGACAATGATTTGTAACACGAACAGATTATGCTCCAAGGAGAATTTGCACTGTCCGCCTAGCTTATTGCAATTATAGATAATGCTTTGGGTGCCGATGCCGTGGCCAGCCTCTGAGGAAACAGGTACATCGTCGACAAAATTTGGCGTGGTCGCATAGGTGTTTTTTAAGGATAAAAGCAACTTGCTATGTTTTTGCTTAAGACTTAAGTGAATATAGCGCTCCCCCTGAGGTAATTGTTTGGTAGCGTCGAAGGCGTTCTCCAAGGCATTGTCCAGCATGATAGAATAGCATAGCTCAGGACAGGGCAAGAGCGCCGCAGTTTCTACATCAGCCTTAAACTCCACATGATTTAGCTTGCACTGGTCATCATATTTTGTCAAAACAGCATTGACAAACTCATTGGAGCAGAAGCGTTGGAGACGAATGGAGTCCAAGCTGCGCTGGCCCTCGCTTAAATATTTGACAGCCTCATCGTATTTTTGCTGTTGAATAAGGGTAGTAGCAGTGCTCAGCACATGGCGCATATCGTGACGTACAATGGACATACGGTATTGAGCGCTGCGTGTTTGCTCCAGCTCGTGGACCGCCGAATGCATGCGCAGTTCAACAAGACGATTCTCTTGGGAAAGCTCGTTTTTGGCAAGATATTCCTCAGCGATCATGCTGAAGAATATAAGACAGGTAATACTTACTACGAAGCCTAAAAATTCTACCACGATTCCGTGACCGGAGTATAACAGATTGCTATAAACAGTGGTCGCATAATCGAAAAAATAATAGGTCAAGGGCAAAATACTAAAAATAGCCACTTCTCTTAAGGGACGATGCAGCAGCACGGCCACATAAGGACTTATATAAGCGGTAATGAAAAAGAGAATTGGCGGCACTAGGACAATGCGAACAGCGTAGTAGAACCACTGGTCAGGAATAAAAAACACGCCTGCAAAGCCCAGCCATTTGGTGAGCTGGCAGCAGGAGTAGGCGATGGCCACCGCTGTAACAGCGCTAAAGCATGGCGCTCTAAAGGCATATACTAAAAAAATAATCAAGGGTAGATGGATAAAAAAGGGATAAAAGCGCAGAAAATATTCTATAGAGTCCTGCCTAGCGAAATGATAGTAAACTAGCTGCTGGAGAACGCTGAAAACCACAGTAAAAAGCCCTAGCTTGAAGAGTCCTCCTTTTTGTTTATGCGCATCTAAAAAGCTAGCGCTGAGAGCGATACCAAAAATAAGCGTCAAAATATAATGAATTTGCGAGAGAATATCCAAATTTATCATCTTGACCTTCCTTCCAAAATAGGCGAAAGCATTAAAACCTTATCTTAATTATATCCACAAATTTTGAACACTACAATCCAGAAATTTACAATTCATACAAAAAAAGCTACAATTGGAGCGTATAGTGTTCCCTTAAAAGGTTTTCTCTGCTAAAATGACCATAAAGCATTTCTATTGAGTGGAGAGAAGATCAGATTAATCGCGTAGGAATTGAGGCTTATGATGCAAGGATTTGGCAAGTGGAAAAGGCTAATACAGCTGTGGAAGCAGCTTGATGGTGGTTATACCCTGATGCTTGTGCCCCATGATGGGCGCTCCATCAGCAAAAAGGATTTACATACCAAGCAAATGAAAAAGGTGGCCACATGGTTTGGAGCAGTGGCTTTGGGAACAGCTGGAGTAATCGTCCTGCTATCCAGCATGCTTTACGTGCGCAACAAAGAGGCTAATGAACTGGCAGCTTACCGTGCCATCAAGGCTCAGCAGGAGCAGAAGCTACAGGAGCTGGCCAAGAGTACGGAAGCAGTGCAAAAGCAACTTGCTGTACTGCATAAGATTGAAAACCAGGTGCGGGAGCAGATGAAAAAGTCCGGCATGGAGCTTCCCGGTAAAAGCGAACTGACAGAAAAAAACGGCGGCAAGGGCGGTCCTAGCAAGACCAAGGTGTCTGATTTAGTTGTTCTGCAGGAGCAAAACGCTTTGCTGCAAAAGAATTTGCAGGCATCTACTCATGACTGGGATAATCTTTTGGCCAGCATTAAGGCGGAGAATTATCGCAATGAGGTCACTCCTAATTTGTGGCCCTTGGATGGTGGCTATATTAGTTCTGATTTTGGCAGTCGCGCTAATCCCTTTGATGGCTACTCCAGTGATTATCATCCTGGTATTGATATTGCCGAAAATTATGGCGCGCCGGTTTATGCCAGTGCCTCGGGCTATGTTCAAAGAGCAGGCTGGTATGGCGGCTATGGCAAATATATTAAGATTTCTCATGATTATGGCTATGCTACCGCATACGGCCATTTAAGCAGCATTGAAATTAGTGCTGGAGACTATGTGAGCAAGGGCCAGATTATTGGCTATGTGGGCAGCACCGGCTATAGCACCGGGCCCCATTTACACTTTGAGGTGCTGCTCTATGGCGAGCAGGTCAATCCTCGGCGCTTAATTAAATAGCGAGGTGAGAGCATGAATTTTTTTAAAAAGCTGGTAGCAAGTAATGAAGAAGCTCCGCAAACTGTGACTGAGGTTGCGCCTCAGCCTGTTCAGGAACCGGAGCCCATCCCCGCACCACCAGTTGTAATCCCTACAAAAACTATTAAAAAGGAGTTCAGACCCATGGATTATGAAGTAATTATTAGTCAAAATACTGCTATTAATGGCAACATCAGCATTAATGGCTGCACCCGCATCGATGGTGTTATTGACGGAACCTTGGCTGTGGATAACGATCTTTTTATCGGAGAATCCGGTAATATCCGTGCCACTGTTTATGCTAAAAATGCCACTATTTCCGGTCAGGTAACTGGCAATATTTCCTGCAAGGAGCGCTTAGAGCTCACCAGCAATGCTAAGGTTTTTGGCGACATTAAGTGCACCACCCTGATTATTGCCGAGGGCGCAATTTTCCGCGGCAAATGTGCTGGCTTTGAAGACTACGAGGAAGTAACCGAATAATTCAAACATCAGTTTCCTACCGCGAAATGTGGCAGGAGTCTGAATCGAACTCTTTGTCTAATATGAAGAGGCCAAAATAGCCCCCTGCTTGCGCGAAGCAGGGGGCTATTATAATATATTCTGTTTTATCAATACATCTACTCCTTCTCCTCCCGCCGTTTCAAGGCATCTGGGCCGGAAGCCTTGAGAGTAAAGCCTCGCCCAAACACATCCGTCACATCATGAATAATCATAAAGGCATCCGGGTCAATGCTTTTGCAAATGGCACGAATTTTGGCCAGCTGGGTGAGCTTGGCCACCACAAAAAGGACCTCCCGATGCTGGTGGGTAAAGGCGCCCTCGCCGTGCAGATAGGTAACGCCACGGCCCACCACCTTAATAATCTCCTCGGCAATTTCGTGATGCTTATTGCTGATGATGATAATATTTTTCTTGTAATCAAAGCCAATGGTGAAGGAATTACAGGTTTTGGTCATCACAAAAAAGGTCAGGAGGGTATACAATACCGGCTCAATACCGAAGAAAAAGACGCTGACGGACAGCAGCCCCAGATTAAAAATAAAGCCGGTAGTGCTAATGCTGATGGAATAATGCTTTTGGATGATGGCGCCGATAATATCCGTGCCACCGCTGGAGCCGCCCACCCGGTACATACACGCAGCGCCAATGCCATAAAGCACACCGCCCGCAATACAAGCTAACAGCTTGTCGTGAACCACCTGATAACTGGACAGGAAATGAAAGGCATCCAAGGAAATAGAAAAGGCCACAATACCATAAAGGGCACCGATAGTATACTGTCTGTCCATATATTTATAGGCTAGGAAAAACAAGGGCACATTACAAATCAAGCTCGTAGCGCCCATTGGCAGGTTGCCGATATAATAAGCAAGCACAGCGACACCACCGATACCACCGCTGAGCATTTTGTTGGGCATATAAAATACATTCAAGGCTACGCCCATAATGACGCAGGCCAGGGTAACCATAAAATATTGATAGAGAGTTTTCTTCCAATTGATTCGCATAAAAAGGCTCCTTTGTTATGTCTTGCCTAGTATAGTATCATCTTTTGCCCAAAAAGCAACTATAATTTAGGTAATTTTAGAATTATTTTACATTTTCCTTTTGCGGGCGCAGCAAAAAAAGAGAATGAAAAAGCCTGTGAAGCCGCTAATGTTCGAAAAAAAACTTGCAGTTGACGCTAAAGCAGTATAAAATAATACTGTATACATATGTAGGCAGGTGGGTTGGCAATGAAGCAAATTACTGAAGTAGCTTATGCTAAAATAAATTTGGGTTTGGATATTCTGGGTCGTCGGGAGGATGGCTACCACGAGGTTAGCATGATTATGCAAAGTGTAGGGCTTTGTGATGAGATTGTGATTTCCCCGGGCAGTGGCGAGGGTAAAATCGACATCTCCACCAATATTCCCCATCTTAGCTGTGGCAGCGATAATCTTGCTTATCGGGCAGCAGCGCTTTTGGCACAGCACGCAGGCATAATTCCGAACGTTCACATTGCCTTGAACAAAAAAATTTTTTTGGCCGCAGGTCTGGCCGGAGGCAGCGCTGATGCTGCTGCCGTGCTGCGCGGTCTGAACAAATACTGGCAGCTGCATTTAGAAAACCACGAGTTGGAATGCCTGGCCGCAGGCTTGGGCAGCGATATACCCTTCTGCATTGAGGGAGGAACCATGCTGGCCACCGGTCGTGGAGAAATTCTGACCAGGCTTAAGGATTTGCCCAAAGCCATTGTGGTTTTGGCCAAGCCCCGCAAGCTAGAGGTTTCTACAGCCTGGGTTTACAAGCATTATAACAAGGGGCGCGTGGTACACGCTCCCTGCATTTGGCAGCTGCAGGAGCATTTAGGGAAGGGAGCAGCAGCTCTGGTGCCCTATATGGGCAATGTGCTGGAAACTGTGACCATTCCTGCTCATCCGATTATCGCATCTATCAAAGCCGCCATGCTCAGCGCCGGTGCCTATTATGCATTGATGAGCGGCAGCGGTCCTACAGTTTTCGCTTTGGCCCCTGATGAGGGTACTGCGGAACAAATAGTTGCAGCTCTGTCTGATTTTGACGTCGAAACAGCCATTACTACAACCGTGGGGAGGATTTACTAATATGAGTGGACATTTGCAACCCATAAAACTTGACAGCTACAAGCCCTTGCGCGAGCTGGTTTGTGAAAATATACGCCAAGCCATTATTGACGGCACCTTTAGTCCCGGCGAACGATTGATGGAAATCCAACTGGCCGACGAGATGGGCGTCAGCCGTACTCCCGTGCGCGAGGCCATCCGCAAGCTGGAGCTGGAGGGCTTCGTGGTAATGATTCCCCGCCGCGGCACCTATGTAGCGGATATTTCCATTAAGGATATCACAGAAATTTACGAGGTGCGCACCTGCCTGGATGTGCTGGCAGCAGGCCTTGCCGCTGAGCGCATCACCGATGAAGAGCTGGAGACCATGAATGATTATCTCCACGAAATTGGTCAGCATGTGGCCAATCGTGATATGAACAAAATTGTCGAGGTGGATACCGCCTTCCACGATGTTTTATACAACGCAAGCCGCAATGAGCGTCTGCGCAGTATTATCAATAATCTGCGTGAACAGCTCACTGGCATTCGCGGTCGTTCCATGAGCTATCCCGGACGTCTGGTGGAAACCATGGACGAGCATCGTAATTTGGTGGATGCTATCGCCTCCCGGGATGTGGAGCGAGCACAGCATGCCGCTCGTGTCCATATTGAAAACGCAGAGCATACTCTGATGCGCTCCATAGCTGAGCCTAAAAAGAGGGCGAGATAATGCAGCAATATGATGCAGTGGTCCTGGCCGGAGGCCGTGCTCCCTGGCTCAAGGAGCTGTGTGGCACGGAGCATCGCTGTCTGGCACCTATTGCCGGTCGGCGCATGCTGGACTATATTCTTGATGCCCTACAAAAAAGTGGCCGCGTGCAGCGCATTGTGGTGGCTACTGACGCCGAGGCCATTGCCCAGCTGAAGGGCACTCTGCCAGCTAATGTTACCACCTGCCCAGCCGAGAGTGATATGCCTGCCACGGCCTACGCAGCGGTTATGGCTTTGGGAGAATCCGGCAGTCAAAATGTGCTTTTTGCCTGCGATGATATTCCCCTTTTGACCGAAGCGGGCGTGCAGGATTTTCTGCAGCAGTGTGAGACTATTCCCGGCAAGGGCATCTATTACACTATTATCCCTAAGGAGACCTGTCTAAAGCGCTATCCCGGTGCTCAAAGAACCTTTGGCCGGGTGACGGATGGTGTTTTTACCGGTGGCAATTTGCTGCTGGTTACTAAGGATGTGGTCATCAACAGTCAGCAGCTGACTCGCGAAATCTTCAGCCTGCGTAAATCACCCTTTGCTCTAGCCAATTGGTTGGGCTGGAGCTTTATCCTGAAGGCCCTTTGCCACCGCCTTTCCATTGAGGCAGCAGAAAAGCGCTTTTCACAAATTATGCACACCCCCAGCAAGGCTATCATCACCCAGTATGCCGAAATCGGCATGGATGTGGATAAGCCTGCTGATTTAGAACTTATAGAAAAATATTTAACTAAGTAAATCTACAAAGAATAGTGGGA
>CAMFZA010000043.1 GCA_946002345.1 uncultured Phascolarctobacterium sp.
GGGCGAAGCTCTAGGCGCAGGGCTCCGATGAGTTTAGTAATCTGCGCAAGGTGAAGGGTTCGGTTATCACCAACACCCATCCAGAAAAAGCAGACAATTTTCACCCTGAAGAATTAGCAGAAGAAAAAGTGCTTTCTGCCCTCTATAGTGCTGCCGGCAAGGCTCATCTTATTGTCACCGATGAGCGTTCCGGTGGCCCTATTGCACCCACAGGGGAACCAGCGAGTTTGCTCAACCGCAACAAAAAAGCTCCCTCTACTGTAGAAGCACGCATCACCATTAACTATTTAGGCTATCGCCGTTACAAGGTGCCCGGACATTACCAACAAAAAACCGAATACTTTAAAGAAAAACGTAAGGATGCTTGGGGCAAAGAGCATTACGTGGAAATCCCCATTACTACCCAAGTCTGGGTTCCCGACTCCTACCACAACAATGCTATAATGGATGTAATCTATAATGTTTATGACCTTGAAACTGCAGCTGTTATTGCCAATGTAATGGACAGAAGAGAGCGGGAATACGAAAGCGATCCTGCAGGAATGCTCGGTCGTTCTGCCAATGATTTTATTAAAGCTTTGACAAAAAAATAAGCTATCCAGCACCATCCCAAACACGGTTCCAATGAGCCCTGTTCGGGATTTTTCTTTTCGTCTCATCAGTCTTAATAAAATTAGTTCTCATTATTATTGACATCTCATTTATTCGTGATATAATCTTAAGAAAGAGAGCAATCTAGACTTTAATATGCATATCTAGAGATAATCCCAAACCCTTATCTAATACATAAAAGGAGTGTGTATTTATGAAATCCTTGAAAAAATTCGCCCTCGCTACCATGACCTGTGCAGCCCTTTTAGGCTTTGCCGCAACCAGCCATGCTGCTTATCAATTGAGTGACGAAGTAAAAACTGCTACCCCCGCTCTTTTAATGGCTACTGAAATTGGTGTAAAAGCCAATACTAACGCAGCCTTGGCTAACCTGCCCGACAAATCTGCTATCGTTGTGATGAGCTTTGGCACCACCTTTAAGGATACACGTGCCAAAACCATTGATGCTACCGTGGAGGCCATCAAGGCAGCTCATCCCGGTGTAAAGGTGGTTACAGCCTTTACCTCCCACATCATTATTGACCGCATCAAGGCCAATGAAGGCATTACCTATCCCACTCCTGAAGAAGCGCTTGCACAACTCAAGCAAGAAGGCTATACCTGCGTAGCCATGACCTCTCTGGACATTATTCCCGGCATGGAATATGCCTACAAGGATGCCGTTTACCAAATGCATAAAAACGACTTCAAGCATGCCTCCTTTGGTACTCCGCTGATGTATTGGCAGGGTCAAGAGGACCAGGATGACGATATTACTGCTACAATGAAGGCCCTGTCCACCCAATTCCCCAAGATGGGCAAAAAAGATGCTGTGCTGGTAATGGCTCATGGCACTCCCCATCCGGCCAATGCTTATTACGCTGTAATGCAGGACCGTCTGAACGAGCTTGGCTATGAAAATGTTTTGATTTTCTCCGTTGAAGGCTGGCCCCATCTGGAAACTGTTATTCCGCAGCTGATGTGTAAATAGATTTAAATTGTCACGCTGATGCCATTGTTGTTGGTAGCAGGCGACCACGCCAACAACGATATGGCCGGTGATGAGCCCGATTCCTTCAAATCCATTTTGGAAAAGGAAGGCTTCAAGGTTGATGCTTACATCCACGGCTTAGGCGAAAACGAAGCAGTACGCAAAATCTTCGTTGAAAAGGCTGACCAAGCCTGGGATGCACTGCACAAATAAGCATACTCCAAGCAAGAAAATATTCCATACTCTCCGCCCGTAGCTGACGGAGAGTATTTTTTTACCAAAGTAATCTGTGCTATAATAGAAGCACAATAAACACGAAACGAGGTTGACCATGAAGAATAAAAAAGCATTAGTAGTTATCAGCTTTGGCTCCACCTTCGACGATACCCGCAAAAAGGATATCGGTGGCATTGAAGCCGCCTTAGCCACCGCTTTCCCCGCATTTGACCAATATCGTGCCTTTACCTCTAACATTATCCGTAAACGCCTATCTGCTAGAGGTATTCTCATTGACGACGTGGAAACAGTCCTGCACAAGCTGGCACAGGCAGGCTATGAAGAGGTTGTGCTCCAGCCCACCCATTTACTCCATGGCGAAGAGTTTGAACAAAAAATATTGACCCTTATGGGCCAATTCCGTAATCTTTTTCACAGCATCATTCTTAGTCAGCCGCTAATTGTTGCCCCAGAGGATTATGAGCTGACTGTAAAGGCTCTTTGGGAGCAGATTCCACCCCTGGCAGACAACGAAGGCATTATTTTTATGGGCCATGGTACACCCCGCGCCAATAACGCGGCCCACGGCTACACTTATCTGAAGCTACAGGAGCTTTTTGACAAGCGCAAGCTTCCTGTGCTTGTGGGCACAGTAGAGGATGAGGATAGCCCTAATTTTGCAGCTGTTCTCACCAAGCTGCAGGAGCGTGGCTATAAGCACGTACATCTTTATCCCCTTATGGTGGTTGCAGGTGACCATGCCAATAATGACATGTATGGTGAAGAGCCCGATAGCTGGAAATCCCAAATTGAAGCCTTGGGCATCACCACCACCGGTCATTTAAATGGTGTTGGTCGCTATCCCTCCATTCAAGAGCTTTATATCCAGCATGCTCTGAAAGCAATACAAGCTGGCACTCCAGCATAAATCATCAATTTAACATCATGACTGTCTATTTTCACAAGACCTGTCTTTTCCGTGCATACGTAAAAGGCAGGTTTTTCTTGCTCCCCTGTGCTCCTTCATGATATAATGTAATTACCATATTTTGCATAAAATTACGTAAAGAAAGGATGTTGCAAATGGGTGTTGTTATTTCTGCTGTTGTAACTTTTTGGGTCGGATATCTAATCTACAAAAAGTTCAAACCTCAACCCGTGCTCTTTATGGGCGGTATGATTTTAATGTGGTTAGCTTCTATTTTGGGCTATGGCCAAATTTTAGGTGCTAAGGCCACCACTGGTTCCGTATTCTTGGATGCTTTTGAGTTCATTCGTGCTACCTTAAGTTCCAACGTAGGCAAGCTAGGCCTGAACATTATGTCCGTAGGCGCCTTCGCTAAATACATGGACAAAATCGGCGCCTCCCGTGCGTTGGTTCGCATGACCATTAAGCCCCTGCTGGCGCTGAAATCACCCTACATCGTCATGAGCGGCACCTGGATCGTAGGTATGCTCATCGGCCTGTGCATTAACAGTGCCTCCGGCCTGGCCATGCTGCTCATGGTAACCATGTTCCCCATCCTGATCGGCTTGGGCGTTTCCCGTCTTTCTGCAACCGCCGCTGTAGCTACTACCCTCTGCTTCGACTGGAGCCCCAGTGACACCGGCACTATTTTGTCCGCCGAAACCGCCGGTGTGGACCCCGTTTTCTACTGGAGTCATTATCAGGTTCCTATCGTTGCTGTAGCCTTTGTAGTTGTTGGCGTGCTACATTACCTCACTCAAAAATACATGGATAAGCGTGATGGCCATGTGGTTAAACCCGTGGACGTAGAAACCGTTAAGGACGAATCTGATACTGCACCGGCCTTCTATGCTATCCTGCCTGTAATTCCTTTAGCGTTGATTCTGAGCTTCAGCTCTTTATGGATCACCTGGATTAAAATGAATATCGTTATGGCAATGTTTATCGGTCTCTTCATCGGTGTCATTTGCGAATATATTCGTTGGCGCGATGGTAAAAAGGTTCTGGGCGATATCCAAACCTTCTTCGATGGCTTGGGTCTGCAAATGGCCAACGTAATCACCCTTGTAGTTGCTGGCCAAACCTTTGCTAAAGGCCTTATTGCCATGGGTACCATCAAGGCTATGATTGACGGCAGCCAAAGCTTGGGCTTCGGTCCCATGGCCATGATGCTGGTCATGGTTGCTATTATCGGTGGCTCTGCCATCGTTATGGGCTCCGGCAACGCACCCTTCTTCGCCTTTGCAGCTTTAACCCCTGCTGTAGCAGCAGCAACTAATCTCCATCCCGTATTGATGCTGCTGCCCATGCACTTTGCGGCCTCCATTATGCGCAGTTGCTCCCCCATCACCGCGGTTATCGTAGTAGCTTCCGGTATGGGTGGCGTTTCCAGCTTTGATCTGGTAAAACGTACCTTTATTCCCATGATGGGTGCTATGGCCGTAACCATCGGTATGACCTTCCTCTTCTACTACACCGGCTATTGATTTATAAGCTTATGAGCGCCCCTCTTCACAGAGAGGGGCATCTCTTTTTATATTAAAGTAGAAATCAATAACGCTATTAACAACTAAGAGCGTCTAGAAGGTATTAGCTACGAGCAAAGGCGACGACGGCGTACTAGAGGTACGTCTAGGAGCCTTTGTGAAGTAGATGATGCCTTCTAGGCGATCTCTACGGAGGTACTAAACAATGTTTATTTGTGACTGTCACTGCGACACATTAACCGAACTTTATAAGAAGCAAATCGATTTATACGAAAACAAGCAGCACATCGATATTAAACGCCAGCTAGAGCTAGGCGGTATGCTGCAATTTTACGCCATGTTCGTCCCCACCCCGGAGTATCGCTACGGCGGCGGCTTGCGCTACACCCTGCTGCTTTTAGATACCTATCTTCAGCAAATGCGCAAGCTGAAGGAGCAAGGCATCGATATTCTGCAGGTGCGCACCAAGGCTGACGCTGCAGATGTTTTGAACCACCAATGTGCTTCACTTTTGGCTATTGAAGAGGGTGGCGCCATTGATGGTAGCTTAGAGGCACTGCGTTGCCTGTATGAGCTAGGTGTGCGTGCCATGACCTTGGTTTGGAGTAACCGTAATGATATTGCTGACGGTGTCAATGAGGAGGGCACAGGAGGCGGTCTCACAGTCTTTGGCCGTAAGGTTGTGGCCGAAATGAACCGCTTAGGCATGCTGGTGGATGTCTCCCACATTGCTCCTGCTGGCTTTTGGGATGTTATCGAGACCAGCTCCAAGCCCATTATCGCTACTCATTCCGACGCTAAAGCACTGTGCTCCCATCCCCGAAATTTAGACGACAAGCAAATTCTGGCTATTAACGAAAATGATGGTCTTATTGGCATTACCTTTGCAGGTCAATTCTTAGAAGATGATTATAATAACGCCTGCATCGAAAGCGTCTATAAGCATATCGACCACATGCTGAACCTCATGGGCAATGATGACCATCTAGGCTTTGGTAGTGATTTTGATGGCATCAGCCAACCGCCCTACAACATTCAGGGTTTACAGGACTATCGGCCCTTAATCGAATATCTGGCCACCAAATATAGTGACAGCACTATCCAAAAAATTACTCACCAAAACGTGCTGAACCTGCTGCAAAAGGTGTTGTAAGCATTTAGACAACAAAAATGCCGCTCGCCTTTTTTCAGCGAGCGGCTAACATGACGCTGCAGCAGCCATGGAATTTTCTTTTAAAGAGTACAATTTCATCATTCCTTTAGCTTATTCTTATGAGTCCGTTAATGCTCCATCAGCCAAATACCACCGACACAGATCAAAGCGATAATACCAATACTCAGTAAGGTCGTGCTATCCATCATCCTGCCTCCTTTCCGTAAGCTTAAGGGATCCAGCCAGTGCTTTGGCCTCAAGTAAAAACCATTACCATAAGCACTGCCCATACACCCACAATACCAGCATAAGCAATTTTGTAACCGGTCTGAGCCCACCACATACTTGCCACCTCCTTGGTGTATCATTCATCCCCCGGCATGCCTGCCCCAGCTGGGGTCAGGCTGCGGGGTACCGCTTGGGAAGAAGCTAGAGAGTTTGAGAACGGTTTTGCTCTCTTTTGGCCTCACCTAAATTGTACTACATTATCACTTTTTATCGGTGTCACTATTGTTAATATCAAAAGAGTTTTATTCAAAATATGAAAATGGCGTGAATATGAAAGTTTATTAATCATATTCACGCCATATTTTTCATTCTCTTCAATATGAAATTTAAGTAATCGGTTTTTATTTAACTATATTCTGTGGCTTACCCTCTAAAAAAGCAGCAATATTAGTAAAAACGATGTCAGCTCTAGCCTCCAAGGCTTCCTTGCTAGCAAAGGCTACATGGGGTGTAACAACAGTATTCTTCGCATGCAGCAAAGGATGTTCCCCAGCCAGAGGCGGTTCATTTTCAAAAACATCGATACCGGCAGCAGCCAGCTTACCACTGTTCAGAGCATCAGCCAAAGCCTGACTATCAACAACACCACCCCGCGCGCAGTTGATAATGACAGCGCCATGCTTCATTTTCGCAATACTTGCAGCATTAATCATCTTCGAGGTAGCCGCCGTCATGGGCACATGCAGGGATACAAAGTCGGATTGAGCCAAAAGTGTATCCAAGTCCACATACTCCACGCCATCCTTTTCCAGCTCAGGCTTCACAGTGCGACTGTAGGCCAGCACCCTGCAACCAAAGGCCTGGGCAATTTTAGCCACGCGACTACCAATCGCACCGGTACCCACAACGCCAAAGGTTTTGCCAAAAAGCTCAAAGCCCACTAAGCCATCCTTGGTGCCGCCTGCACGGCAACGTGCATCCACAGCCACAATATTACGAATGGCACTAATAGCTAAGCCAAAGGTCAGCTCTGCCACGGCATTAGTGGAATAGCCTGCCGCATTGCAGGCCAAAATGCCACGAGCACGGGCAGCCTCCAAGCCCACATGGTCCACACCGGTAAAGGCAATATCAATAAGCTTTAGATTAGGGCACTGTTCGATAATAGCTGCGCTCAAGGGCTGGTTAGCTAGCATCAGGATATCTGCATCCTTAACTCTAGCTAAAAGCTTATCCTGGTCAGTTTCCTTCGTAGTATAGTAAACAAACTCGTGGCCTGCTGCCTCCAGAGGAGCAGCAAGGCTAGCAATCTTTTCCGGAGATACGCCTAGGGGCTCCATGCAAATAATTTTCATTATCAACACCTCTTTCGAAAGACTAACTCACATCCTATTTCCCATTTCGCAGGTTATAGCATACAAAGAAAATCCTGCACCCAAGGATGCAGGATTTTATTATTAGCTAAGTCAGCTTACAGCAGCTCCTTGAGCACAATGGTCTGCTCACGATTAGGACCAACGGAAACAATACCCAGCTCTACGCCGGAAACCTCGGCAATGCGTGCCAAGTATTTCTTAGCGTTCTCAGGCAGCTTGTCATAATCACGAATGCCGCTAATATCGGTCATCCAGCCATCAAACTCTTCAAAAATAGGCTCAACCTTAGCCAAAACATTCAGGCTAGCAGGAATTTGCTTTAAGACCTCATCACCAATCTTATAGCCTACGCACATTTTAATTTTGGGCATTTGGTCCAGAATATCCAGACGAGTAATTGCCAAATAATCAAGGCTGTTCAGACGAGCGCTATAACGCAGCATGAAGGCATCCAACCAGCCACAACGACGAGGACGACCTGTTACAGTGCCATATTCATGTCCGGTTTCACGAATTTGATTACCAGGACCATCAGTATCCAACAGCTCGGTGATGAAGGGACCTTCGCCTACACGAGTGGTATAAGCCTTGACAACGCCCACAACATGGTCGATGAAGCGGGGGCCAACACCGCTACCGGTGCAAGCATTGCCTGCGGTAGGATTGGAGCTGGTAACATAGGGATAGGTACCATGGTCAATATCCAAGAAGGTTGCCTGAGCACCTTCGAAAAGCACATTCTTCTTAGCAGCAAACACCTCGTCCAAAACCACGCCGGTATCAGCAACATAGGGACGCAGCTGTTCAGCATAGTCCAAGTATTCCTTTAGGACTGCATCATAATCAAAGGGCTCAGCACCATAAATCTTGGTAATGATGGCATTTTTGGCTTCCATATTAACCTTCAGCTTTTCAGCAAAGGTATCCGGCTCCATCAAATCACATACGCGAATACCTACGCGAGCCACCTTATCCATATAGCAAGGACCAATACCACCCTTGGTAGTGCCAATCTTATGGCTGCCCAAAGCTTCCTCCTGCAATTCATCAAGACGTTGATGGTAGGGCAGCACCACATGAGCACGATCAGAGATTACCAAATTGCTGCAATCAATGCCCTTTTCCTTCATGCCGGCGATTTCAGCCAGCACAACGCCGGGGTTGATAACTACGCCATTGCCCAGAACGTTAATTTTATCCTTAAACAATACGCCGGAGGGCAGCAAACGCAGCTTATAGCTGATATTGTTAACTACAACAGTATGGCCTGCATTGGAGCCGCCGCTGTAGCGTACTACCGCATCAGCCTTTTGAGCCAAATAGTCAACAATTTTACCTTTGCCTTCATCGCCCCATTGAGCGCCTAATACTACAACAGATGCCATTAATGGTCACTCCTTATTACTTTTTCAATTATAAACCGAAACGGGAGAAAATCAAGTCAACATTGCGTAGCATGGGTTTGGGATCGAAGCAATGTTCTATTTCTTCATCGGTCAGATATTTCTTGATATCCGGGTCAGCTTCCACATTGGTCTTGAAGTCAGCACCCTCCAGCCAACGAGCCATAGCGTTGCGTTGTACCCATTTATAGGCATCCTCACGCAGCACACCCTTGGTTACCAGCGCAATTAACAGGTTTTGGCTGAAAATCAAGCCGCCGGTCTTGTTCAAATTAGCCAGCATAGCATCAGGATATACCAGCAGCTTATCAATGATATTGCTAAATTTGCGCAGCATATGATCCAAAGCAATGGTAGCATCCGGCAGAATTACACGTTCCACAGAGGAATGGGAAATATCGCGCTCATGCCACAGAGCCACATCCTCCAGGCCGGCAATTGCATAACCACGAAGCAGACGAGCCATACCGCTCACCTTTTCGCAGGTAATGGGATTACGCTTGTGGGGCATTGCAGAGGAGCCCTTTTGACCAGGAGCAAAATATTCCTCAGCCTCGCGAATATCGGTACGCTGCAGGTTGCGGATTTCGGTAGCCATCTTGTCCAAGGAGGAACCAATGATAGCCAAGGTGGTCAGGAAATGCGCATGACGATCACGTTGGATAACCTGAGTTGCCAGGCGCACCGGCTTCAAATCAAGCTTTTTGCAAACATATTCTTCTACAAAGGGATCAATATTGGAGTAGGTACCAACAGCACCGGAAAGCTTGCCCACAGCCATCATTTCACGAGCTTGCTTCAGACGCTCCATGTCACGTTCAATCTCAGCGGACCAGAGCAGGAACTTCATGCCAAAGGTCATGGGCTCAGCGTGAATGCCATGAGTACGGCCAATCATCACGGTATTTTTGAATTCAGCAGCACGGCGGCGCAGAATTGCATGGAAGTTTTCCAGATGACGCATAATCAAATCTGCAGATTGCACAGTCATGTAGCACAAAGCAGTGTCCTTAACGTCGCTGGAGGTCAAACCTTTATGGATATATTTGGATGCATCACCAACATACTCAGCAACATTGGTCAAAAAAGCAATAACGTCGTGATTGGTCACTGCTTCAATTTCCTTAATACGCTCCAAGCGGAAGTCAGCTTTGTTCTGAATATCCTTCAAAGCATCATCAGGCACGATACCCAGCTTGTTCATTGCTTCGCAAGCTAGAATTTCAACCTTCAACATGGTACGGAATTCATTTTCCAGGGTCCAAATGTTGCCCATCTCCGGATGAGTATAGCGATCGATCATTTTTTGTATGCCTCCCAAGCATTTTATTCATGAAAAAACATCTGAGAGCTATAAGTTCAGCTTCAGATTCTTCATCACAATTTGATACATTATAATCATATCATTTTCCGCATTCAAACGCAAGCTTTCTGAACGTTTTTCGTCGATTATAGAAAAATATTCGGAAGAATGTCACAAAACATGTTTTTCATTTTACCGCCCGGCCCAAAGCCAATACCATTGTATAAATAACTATCATCCTTATAGCTAGTCATATTCATTTAATTGTGGTATAATGACTGACGCGTAGAGTGTTTTTGTAACAGAACACTAAAAAATACGCGCGAAATACGCGCGAAATACGCGTGAAAACAGCACGATTAATTCTCATATGCATGTATATTTTCAAGATATTTATTTAGTAAAGACAAATGCTTAGCGTAGATGCACTTCGGTGTTTTTGCTAGCTTTTTTATAAGAAAATGCACGTGAAATACACGCGAACTAGATTGTTCCTAATCAAAAAACTATATCCTCGCTTTGAGAATGTGTTTACCATAACGTTTTGCCTTCTATTAGTTCACTAAATATATTTTTTTATAAGACAGCTCGTTATACGATTTAAGGAGAGAGCGTTTATGATTTCATTAGAAGATTTATTATCCAAAATGGAGAGTTCTAATTCGGAATTTAAAAAGAGCTCCACGAAGTTATCTAAAGATATATGGGAAACATACTCCGCTTTTGCTAACACTAATGGCGGGTATATTGTTCTCGGAGTAGAAGAGCCTTCACCACATAATTTTAACGTTATAGGTGTATCAAATCCACAAAAAGTAATAGATGATTTATATAATACAGCAGCCAACAAGGACAAAGTCAGCAAAAATTTATTGAATAACAAGAATGTAGTGGAACAAAAGTATGAGGATAAGGCAGTCATTATTATCGAAATAGAAGAGTTACCAATCAATCAAAAACCCCTCTATTTGAATAAAAACCTTTCCCAAACATACATTAGAAAAAATTCAGGTGATTATTTAGCCACTCCTGAAGAAATCAGTCGATTTATGCGTAATGCCAGTGATAATATTGACACTGAAT
>CAMFZA010000044.1 GCA_946002345.1 uncultured Phascolarctobacterium sp.
GCCTCTTAGCACAGCAGCCAAGCAGCAGGCCAAGCTCAAGGATGATGCTATAAAGGCTGTACGCCTGCTTCCAGAGGGGCAAGCTGGCTCTAAGCTGCTTGTAGACTTAAACAAGGAATGCCAATATAAGGTGTACCAGTTAGCAAATCCACATCGTTTGGTGGTGGATTTGTTTCGCAGCAATATCGGCAAGCAAAGTGGGTCGTTGGCCAAGGGTGGGACCTATACCTATTTACAGGACGAAATGAACGGACGGCAAATCCAAGCGTATTTGGTAAGCGTGGAGCCTGATGCCCCCTATGAACTGTTGCCCTTTTCGGCAGCTGGCACCTATAATGGTCGTGGAAGGGTTTCGCAGTTTGCTGCACAAAAGAAGCTTGTAGCAGCCATGAATGCATCCTATTTTGACACTGATGGTTGGGTTATCGGCAGCATCAAAAATAAGGGGCAGATGATGGCCATGGATGAGCAGCCCCGCAGTGGCTATGTGCTGAAAAATGGTCGCCCGGATATTGTGCAGGATATTGGCTATTATGGTACTGTGAACCTGCCTAATGGGAAGCAGCTGGTGCTTAAGGGCATGAACCGAGGGCGGATTAGCGAAGATTTGGTATTATATAATAGCTTTTACGCTCCTTCAACAAAAACTAATCAATGGGGGCGCGAGGTAAAAATAGTCAACAACAGGGTAACTGCCGTGTCCACAGCAGGGAATATGGCAATAACTCCAGGAAGCGTTGTTATTAGCGGTCATGGTGCCAGCGCAGTGGCCTTGGCCCAGCTGAAGGTGGGGGACAAGGTCAATATCAGTGCGACTTTGGGCAGCAGCGCTGCTGACGCGGCTGATACGGTGGGCAGTGGTGGCCCTCTACTGGTAGAGCATGGTCGCTTGCAGGTGCGTGTTGAAGAAGAAAGAATAGCGGCTGACATTGCTAAGGGCCGTGCACCTCGTACCGCCTTGGG
Source organism: uncultured Phascolarctobacterium sp. (assembly GCA_946002345.1). GTDB lineage: Bacteria > Bacillota > Negativicutes > Acidaminococcales > Acidaminococcaceae > Phascolarctobacterium_A. Next base: position 964 of record CAMFZA010000044.1, read on the forward strand.
CATCAAGAAGGATGGCACATTGCTGATGTTAGTAGTTGATGGACGCAGTAATAATTCTGCAGGGTTGACTTTGACAGAGCTGGCTACCTATTTGCTACGCCTTGGTGCTCGAGAAGCGGTCAATTTTGATGGGGGAGGCAGCAGTGTCCTTGCTATTAATGGGCAGGTTGTAAACAGACCCTCCGACGGCAAGGAACGTCCGGTGAGCATCGGATTGGGCCTGTTTGCTAAGTAAAGCATTATTGTCTGGGTGGATAGCTTGGCTGAGTACCAAGGCTTTGTGTAAAAGCCATTTTAGTAACAAATAGTCCACAATTAGTTGCTTGTCAAATTATTGCCCACGCAGTATAATAAATACATATAGTATTTGTTTTTATTTAGCTTTTGCCGGCGGGAACTGCCTCGCCGGTTTTTGACTATTAGGAGAGAATATGCGCATTTTTATTATGGCCCTGTGTTTATGCTTGCAGTTGGCTGTGGCTGCAGCGTCCAATGTATCCTTAATGCCCATTCGTGATTTACGTCCTGGCATGCAGGGCATTGGAAAAACAGTAATTCAGGGTGACACTATCGAAGAATTTAATGTGGAAATTTTGGGTGTACAGGGTAGCGAGGCTACTGGTTACAGTATTTTTGTGCGTCTTTATGGGGATCTCATTGAAAAAACTGGGGGTGTTGCCCAAGGTATGAGCGGCAGTCCCGTTTATGTGGATGGTCGTTTGGTAGGTGCTGTTGCCTTTGGCAGAGTGTTCAATGACCCGCACTATTGCTTCTTGACACCTATTGGACGGATGCTGAGCCTTTTGGATGAGCCCAAAACTACTACACCCAGTGGCTGGCTGCCACAGGGTACCAGTCTGCAGGCAGGTGGCTTTACAGAATATGGACTGCACTACTTGCAGGAAAAATTGCAGCCCCTAGGCTTAGAGGCTGTGGGCCATGCAGGCAGTGGTCAGGCTTCCAGTAAGGAGCTGCAGCCGGGTAGCGCTGTAGGTGCTTCCATTATGCAGGGTGATTTGACTCTTGGTGCTTTGGGCACAGTAACTTGGACTGATGACAAGGGTAATGTGCTGGCCTTTGGCCATCCCTTTATGCAACGGGGGAAGAGTAATTTTTATATGACTAAGGCTTGGGTGCTGGGCGTGGTGCCCAATATGCAAAGCAGCTATAAGGTGGGCAATATGGGGACGCCCATTGGGCGTTTTACTCAGGACCGTGCCAGTGGCATTGGTGGAGCTCAGGGGCAATTGCCCAAGACCATCCCTCTTTTTGTAACAGTCAATGATACAGGTCGAGGTCAGGGTAATAGCATCCGGGTACAGGTGGTAGAGGATGAAAAGCTGGCACCAGCCATTGTAGATGCCGCAGTGGTCAATGCCTTGAGCATGACAGCGGACCGCAATGGTGGTGGCACCGCAAGACTGCACTTTACCATTACCGGTAGGGATAGCCAGAAAAAGACGCTGGTTATCGACCGGGAGAATATGTTTTATTCCAGTGATGCCTTGCTGAAAAACGTAAATGCCGAGTTAAGTGAGGCAATGACTATTTTGATGCAGAATAAATTTGAGTCTGTGGAGCTGTATGGCATTACCGTGGAAGCGCAGCTCAGTGAGCAGGTGCAGGTAGCCGAAATTCAACAGGTAAAGGCTGCAACTAACAAGGCTGTTCCCGGAGAGAAGCTGGCTATTGATGTAACCATGAAGCCCTATAGAGGCCAGGAATTTACGCGTACTGTTTATTTTAAAGTGCCCAAGGATTATCCTAAGGGGAAGCTGCACTTACAGGTGCGGGGTGGCAGCAGTATGGCCTGGATTATAGAGCTGCTGCGCAAGCAGCAACAGGAGGGCGTCCCTGCAGCCAAAAAGCAGGAGCAACGCCGAACCTTAGCCGATTATGTCAAGGCCACTAATAATGCGGATAAAAATAACGAAATTATTGTGGATATTGCCACGGGACAGCAGTCCATGAATGATAATCCCAACGGGAAGGATGCAGGTCTGGCAGGGATGCTGGCCGGCTCCCCCTTTAAGCAAAAATTTCCCTTCGATTTTATCGTGGATGGCGAAGGGGAAGTTACTGTAGGAATTGGGGAAAAATAATTAGGCATTTGTCATATTAATGCCATATTTTTAGTTTATAATTAAAGTATCAAGGAAGAAAAGGAATGGGACCATGCTAAAAGCAATTTGTGAAGCATGTGGCAAAAGAATATTGGCCTTTTGCGCTGCCAGTGGTCGCATTACCATGCTGCTCATGCAGACCTTGCGGCGCCTGAAGGATGCGGATTGGCACGAGGTAGTCCGCCAAATGGCCCTTTTGGGCGCTGATTCCTTACCTATTGTGCTGATGACCATTCTTTGTACGGGCATGGTTTTTTCTGTGCAAACAGCCAAGGAGTTTGTACGCTTGGGTGCTTCCTCCACCGTTGGAGGCATTGTGGCCATTGCTATGGCCAGAGAGCTGGTGCCTGTATTGGTGGGCGTGGTGGTAGCCGGTCGCATTGGTGCGGCTATCGCGGCGGAGCTTGGTACCATGAAGGTTACCGAGCAAATTGACGCCTTGCGGGTTATGGCAGCCAATCCGGTGAGCTTTTTGGTGGTGCCTCGCTTTATTGCCATGGTGCTGATGATGCCACTTTTGGTGGTTTTTGCTAACCTCATTGGTAATATTGGCGGCTGGGTGGTGGCCCATTATTATGCTGGCATAGGCACCTTTACTTATACCAATTCTATTAAAATGCTGGCAGAGTTTTACGATGTTTTTGGCGGTATGCTCAAAAGCGCTGTCTTTGGTGGCATCATTGCCATCATTGGCTGCTATAAGGGCTTAAATGCTCCTAATGGAGCAGAGGGAGTGGGCTTGGCAACAACCGCTTCCGTGGTTTTATCCATTATTTTGATTTTTATTTTTAATTATTTCTTATCCATTTTGATTTATGTGTAAGGAGTTGGCGTAATGGCAGAGAAGCAACCGATGATTAAGATTCGCCAACTAAAAATAGTCTTTGGAGAGAAAGTAGTTCTCAATGATTTAGATTTAGATGTGTATGCCGGCGAGACCTTGGCTGTTATTGGACCCTCGGGAACCGGCAAGAGCACGGTCATCAAGGTGCTGACGGGTCTTTTGGCTCCCACTAGTGGCAGTGTGGTTATCGATGGGCAGGAAACCAGTAGCTATAGCGAAGAAGAGTGGGATGGACTGCGTAGTCGTATGGGAGTTGTCTTCCAATATTCCGCCCTCTTTGATTTTTTAAGTGTGGGAGAAAACGTAGCCTTTGGTCTAAGACGTCATTTTAAGCTGACTGAGGAGGAAATCCAAGGTCGTGTGGCTACCCTGCTGGATTTGGTGGGCATGCCCAATACCCAAAGCTTATGGCCATCGGAGCTATCCGGCGGTATGAAAAAAAGGGTGGCTCTGTCCCGGGCACTGGCCATGGAACCGCGGCTTGTGCTTTACGATGAGCCAACCTCTGGTCTGGATCCGGTGATGACCATGACCATATCTCGTTTAATTCGCAAGACCCAGCAACAGCTGGGCTTGACTTCGGTGCTGGTAACGCACGATATGGCTTCTGCCTATTTTGCGGCGGACCGCATCGCAATGCTAGATAAAGGAAAAATCGTCCAGATTGGTACGCCGGACGAAATCAGACAGAGCAAGAATCCTGTGGTGTATGCTTTTGTTAATGGACTGGAAAGGAAAGAGGAGGCTGGAGATGGGAGCAAGTGAAGTAAAGGTTGGTGCTTTTGCGCTGGGTGGCGCAGTGGTGCTGGCAGGCATTATCACTTTTATGGGAGCCTTTTCCTTTGGTAAAAAGGGTTATGAGCTGCGCATCAACTATCCCCAGGTTAGTGGGCTGATGCCCGGTCATGTGGTGCGCTATGCTGGTGTACAGGTAGGCACCGTGAAAAAGCTCAATGTATCTCCCGATAAGGTGGAGGTTGTTACAGAAATAGATGATAATATTAAAATTCCCCAAGGAGCAGTATTTACTATTGCTGCAGATGGTATTATGGGTGAAAAGTATGTCCATATTGTGCCTCCGACCAAGCCGGGACAGGGCTTTATTAGAGAGGGCAGTACTCTCAAGGGAACTCCTGGGGGTGGCATGGATGAGTTCTTTGCCAGCTCGGGTGATCTGGTGACGCGCATGGAGCATATTGCCAGTGCCTTTGAGAATGTATTTGGGGATAAAGAGGTTCAGGAGTCCATGAAAAGAGGCTTCAAGAATATGCAGGGGATTACCGAGAATATGAATACCTTCACCAAGGTTATGGCGGAGGTGGCGGTGGCCAACCAGCAGGATATTACCCAAATGATTCACCAAATTAATGAACTGACCCAGCGGATGAACGGTACAGCCAGCCATATTGAAAGCATTATGAAGGGTGTGGATAATAATGGCGAGACTGGCAGAAATGCTGCTGCTCTGGTGAAGCATATGGCCGACACCACCAAGCGCATGGAAAACATCGTGCAGATGCTGGAAAACGTGGCTCAGGACCCTGCGACCCAACAGTCTCTGAAGGAAACCTTGGTCAACGTGAAGGAAACCAGTGCTAAAGCGAATCAGCTAATGGGGGCTTTGACTGATGCCAAAATTTCTGCTGACGCAGGCCATAGCGCCAAGGGCAGCGACTGGCGTGGCAATTTGGGCGTAACCATTCGTCCCAGTGAGAAGGCCTTTTTATACATGGGCGGCTATGATGTTGGGGAGGACAATAAGTTCGATTTTATCATGGGTCGCAAAATGGGCCAGGCTGCTGTGAGCATGGGAGCCATGCAGGGTGATTTTGGCGTGGGCTTGAGCTACGATTTTGGTAGGGATTTTCGCCTGTATTCCCAGCTGTATGACTTCGATGACGCCAAGGTGCGCTTGGGCGGCGAGCTGCGGCTGACGGATAGCTTTTCCCTATATGGGGAGACTATGGATCTTAGAGGTACCAAGCGCGATACCTATATGGGCGTGCGTACTTATTTCTAAATTTGTGTAGTTGCCAAAAGGCGTTGAGAGCCTTCCCATTTTGAAGGGAAGGGAAACCCTTTGGCGGTGGAGGAGTTTCCATTATAAGCATGTTACAGAAATTTCATTTTACTTTTTAGGTCAAAGTAAATATAATTTTTTTATACTGACTGGTTATTCAGAATTGATTGGAGGTTTCCCGATGACTAGACATAAATTTAGTAAACGTTTATTGCTCCTGTCCGCAGCACTGACCTTGTTCATGAGCCAGTCCGCTTTTGCAGGCGAAACCGTGGAGCTGAATCTTGAGGACGCTATGCAGCGTGCCTTTAATACCAATCCTGCTATTACCATTGCAGGCTATGAAAGAGATAGCGCTCGTGCCAGCTACAATGCCGCCCGCAACAGCCGTTGGATCAGCATTAGCGGCACTCATTCTACTCAACGCAGTGGTTATGATGATTATCATCAAGTTAAAAATAATATAACTGGTATCTTGAGTTTAAGCAAAGAGATAGGTAATGCACATGCAAATAGCTTAACCGCTTCTATGCCCATCTTTACCGGTGGCAAGCTGAATGGTACTATTAAGCAAGCGACAGCAGGCTACCTGAGTTCTTATCAGGGCTTGCAAAAGGCGCACAATGATATGCGGTCTACTGTAACCAACGGCTATTTTGACATGCTACAGGCAGACAATATGCAAAAGCTGGGCCGCGAATCCGTAGACCGTTTGGCTGACCATTTAAAGAATGTTGAAGCTCAATATGAGGTTGGCGTTGTTGCTAAGGTGGATGTGCTGCGCAGCCAGGTGGAATTGGCCAACGCTAAGCAAAGTCTCATTAAGGCAGAAAACGCTTACCAAATTGCGGAAGCTAATTTAAATAAAATCGTGGGCTTGCCCATGGATACCCAGCTAAAGCTGGATAATATTCTTGTTTACACTCCTTACGATAATGATATGCAGTATTGCCTGGATTATGCTGCTAAGCATCGCCCCGAATTGGAGCAGGCCAAGCAACAGGTTGAGGCGGCTAAGGGTGCTTTACGTGTGGCAATATCCGGTCATATGCCCCAAGTAGCTGCAACCGCTAGCCAAAGCTGGAAAGATAGTAATTGGCCCGGTGATGAAAATGGTAACTGGGGTGTGGGCGTTACTGTTAGCATGAACATCTTCGACAGTGGTGTAACCGTTTCTAAGATTCACGGCGCTGAGGCTGATTTGGCTAAAGCTCATGAAACCTATCGCGATACTGTGGACGCAGTAAATCTGGACGTACGTTCCAACTATTTAAATCTGCGCGAGGCCGAAAAACGCATTGATACCACCAAGCTGGCTGTATCCCAAGCAGAGGAAGATTACCGCATCGCCCAGCTGCGCTACATGAATGGCGTGGGCACCAACACCGATGTGCTGGATGCACAGGTGGCTCTGACCGATGCTAAGACCAACTATTTGCAGGCCATGTACGATTACAATACCTGCAAGACCAATCTAGAGACTGCTATTGGCGTGCCCATGCAGCTCCCTACTAAGGTAGTGGTGGAGCCGAAGGTTACCGAAGCAGAAAAGGCAGTAAATAGCAAGGAAACCAAATAAGCAAGCTACATGCTTTCCTAAAAAACCATGACCAAAACGCTCGTGGCTACGGCCGCGGGCGTTATTTTTTTGCGTACAAACAGGAAGATGAGGGCTTATGTCGAAGTAATAAAAGTCGAAGTGTTTTATTTTACTTAAAACAGGCTTGGTGGTCACACTTTTGTCACCAAAGTCTGCTACAATTGTTAATGGTGACGTTTATGAAAAAATATTTTTCTTTTATAGCTTTTTTAATCGTGCTGTTAAGTGCGGGCTACATCTTCTTGGTGCATACAGTAATGCCCAAATATATTCGTCAATCCATACCCATGGTGGAGCAGGTTGCCTCCAGCTTCATTAATGGCAGCATCAGTGTGGGTGACATGACCTGGAATGGTGGCCTTAGTGCCGAGGTGGGCAGACTGGAGGTCAAGGACGGCAAGGGCGATAAGGTCGCAGAAATTCCTAGGGTTATTGTACATTTTCGTCCCTGGTTGGCGCTGGAAAAGGGTGCCAAGGCCGTGAGCAGGGTAGAGCTGGTACGTCCCCAGGTGTATTTGACCATGAATGACCAAGAGCAGTGGAATATGGCTACTCTTTTGAAGCCCTCTGATTCGGATGAAACGCCCTTCTATGGTTTGTTGGAAATATCGAATGGTCTTTTGCATGTAAATACGCCCCAAGGCCAGTGGGAGTTTCCCGTTTCCGGTACGGTGAACGGCGGTGCCAACCCTAAATTTGCTCTGGGCCTGCGTCTTGGCAGCGGCGTGGATACAGTGCAGGTGGGCGGACTTGTAACCACCAAGGGTGAGGGCCGTGTGGAGTTAAAAAGCGAAAAGCTGGACTTGGCTCCCTATGCTCCCTTGGCGAAGCATTATGCCCAGATTCGTGAGCTTAAGGGTGGCTTAAGCAAGCTGGCCTTGCTTTGGGTAAATGAGCAGGGACAGCAGCGTTATTCCGGCGAAGTGACCTTGGCCGATCTTGAGGGTAAAATGCGCTCTGGCGCCGATTTACATAGCGTGAAGCTGGCAGGCTTAGTGCGTGCTCATGACAATTATATTAATGTTAAGGGTTTGGAGGCTTTAGTAGACGGGCAAAGGCTGCGTTTAGAAGGTGAAGCCGATGTGCGAGATACCGCTGCACCTAGCGCCAAGGGTGTACTCAGTGCTGAAAAGCTGACCTATGGTGGCTATACTGTAGAAAAGCTACGCTTGCCCTTTAGAGGGGATAAGCAGGAGCTGGTTATTGACACATTGACAGCTGCTTATGGGGGTGGCACCTTACAGGGTAATGCTTCCTATAGCATGGAAGAAAAGGTTTTGACGGCGGATGTGGATGTGAAGAACGTGACCCATGTTACGCCGGATAGACCCAAGGACGATGTGCATATTAACGCTAAGGTAGCAGTGCTGGCCAAGGTGTTGGAGGATAAGCTACAGCTACACGCAGCAGCAGATACCTTGAATTTGCAGTGGCGTAGTCTGCAGATTAATCGCATGAGTCTTGATGGTGTAATCAATGAGCAGGGCTTGGTAATAGACCATTTCAGTGCCTTTGCCGGGAAGAATGGCGTGCTTGCGGCCAGTGGTAGCGTAAGCCCCACGGGGGAGTTGCAGCTTAAGGGGCGCATGGCAGAGTTCCCGGTGAATCCTTTTTTGGCCGCAGCAGGCAAGGATGGCAGCGGCCTGTGCTCCACGGGCTTCTCTATCGGAGGCAAGCTTACTGCTCCGGAATTTGCAGGCATTGTCCAATTAAGTCAGGCTGAATTTATGGAGCAAAAAATCAAGGAAGCCCACGGCTTTATAAGTCTGAAGGACAATTTGCTGACCATTAAAAACTTCCGCGCCAATATGGAGCAGGGCCATCACCTTGTAAGCGGCCTCGTGGATTTGCGGGGTGAGGAGCCTACAGTTGATTTATCCTTAGAGACACATGGGGTGCGCATTGAGCCTATTATGAGATTGATTTTGGGCAAGCAGGAGGTTCCTGTAACTGGCAATCTGGATAATATTATGCAGGTGCAGGGCCCCTTAAGTAAGCCCTCTGTTTATGGCGAAGTCCATGCTTCCGATGGTAGCGCTGTGGAGCAATTGTATAACAGCGTGGATGGTCGGTATTTATATGATAAGGGTACCTTGAAGCTAACTGATTTTTTGATAAAAGCCTTTTATGCGGATATTAGGCTGGATGGTACCATGACCGAAGCAGGTCTCCTTGATTTTGATATGGTGGCTAAGGATGTGGACCTGGCCCATTTGCCAATCAAGGACGAGACCATTGATTTGGGTGGTAAAATCAATGCCAAAGGTCATGTGGGCGGCAAGCTGACTGCGCCCACCTTCCGTGGTGACGTAGATAGTGAACGGATTTTGATTAATGGGGAGGCGCTTACGGAGTTATCTGGCACTGTGGACGGACAGGGTCTGGCCCGCAATCTATTCCAGGTTGCCTTCAAGCAGCCCTATAAGCATGACCCCTCCAACTACGGCCTGTATACGGCGGATGTCAACCTTAATCTGCAGGAAAAATTCATGCAGGGTCAGGTGCAAATGCTGTGGGGTGATATTGGGGGCCTGTTGCGTATGGCGCGCCTTGATTATGATATAAATGGGCAAATGCAGGGACTGCTGGATTTTTGTCCCCAGGGCAAGGGCAGTGGCTTGAATATTTCTATTACTGCGGATGATGTTAAAATTCATGACTTAAATTATTCCCATATGGTATTTAAGGGCAAGGTTAAAAAGACCTTGTTAACCTTGGATGAGGTTAAGCTGCAGGAGCAGGACGGTGTGGTGGATCGTGGTTTGATTACGGCTGGTGGCCAGATTGAGCTTAAGGACCAGGGCTTTAATTTGAGTGTGCAGGCCCTTAAGGCTAACCCTGCCATTGCAACCGCAGTGATGAAAAATCCCCCCGCAATCAAGGGTGAAATGGACATGCAAGTGCAGCTGGCCGGCACTGTGGCCAAGCCTAGCGGCAAAGGCTTCCTGGAGATTACCAATGGTTCGGTGGCAGGCGTAGGGGTGGACAAGCTCAAGGCAGAGCTCTCACTGAAGGATGATAGTATTCAGCTGGAATATTTGGTAGCCAATAAGGATATTTACGGCCTTAAGGCTGCTGGTGATATTCCTTTAGATGTGTTCCGCTCCAAGGAGCAGCGACGCAATCCTCGCTCCCAAATGAATATTACCATGGATTTAAATGATGCTCGCCTGGGCATCCTGCCTGCCTTCACCAAAATGGTGGAGTGGGGTGTGGGTGAAACCAAGGGCGCTGTGCGCCTGGCTG
>CAMFZA010000045.1 GCA_946002345.1 uncultured Phascolarctobacterium sp.
AGTCGACCACTGCAGCCAATTTATCTGCAGCATTAAGTGAAGCGGGCTTGAAGGTTTGCCAAATTGGCTGTGACCCTAAAAATGATTCAACTAGATTATTATTAGGCCATATCTGTAAGCAAACTGTTTTAGATACTGTACGTGACAAGGAAGAGGTTTTGCCAGAGGATATTGTCCATTACGGCTATAGGGGCATAAAATGTGTGGAGGCCGGCGGACCTGAGCCTGGAGTTGGCTGTGCAGGCAGAGGAATTATTGTGGCTTTGGAAAAGCTGCGAGAATTAGATGTAATTGGGGATGAGGATGTACTGCTTTATGATGTATTAGGTGATGTTGTCTGCGGCGGTTTTGCTGTTCCCATCCGAGAGGGATATGCCAGTGATATTTATATAGTTTCTTCAGGAGAATTAATGAGCCTATATGCTGCCAACAATATCGCCAAGGGCATTAAGCGCTTTGCCCAAAGAGGCAATGTTCGCTTGGGCGGTATCATAGGTAATGGCAGGAACACACCAAACGAAAAACAGCTTTTAGAGGCATTTGCTCAACGCTTGCATACGAGGCTTATTGCCTTTATTCCCCGTGATATTGTGGTGAATATGGCCGAGAATAATCGTCAGACTGTGCTTCAATATGCACCTGAATCGGCTCAGGCTCAGGTGTATCGTGATTTAAGTCAAGCAATTTTACATAATGAAGAGCTTTCCATACCCACGCCCATGAGTTTTGAGGATTTAGAAAAGCTGGTGGCAGATTATGGCCATTAAAACGAAGCGCTTTATTTCTAGTCGTAAAAGCTGTAGCTGTAGCATGCCGGGCGTGTGGCGCGCTGTGGCCTATTGTCAGGGCGTGGTTGTAATCTTCCATAGTCCCAAAGCCTGCGCTCATGTGGCCAGAACCATGGATATTAATGCTCACTACCGCGCTATTGCTGATGGAAGCAGGGAAAACGCAGGCGCAATACCCTTGTTGGCTAGTCAGCTTGAAGAAAAGGACTCCATTTTTGGTGGCGTGGAGCGCTTGGAGGCCTGCATTGCCTATGCAGTACAGGAATATAAACCGGAATGCCTAGTAATCGCCACCTCCTGCGTAGCAGGAGTAATTGGCGATGATGTTGAGTCCGTAGCTAGAAGGGCTGAAAAGCTGTATAAGCTGCCTGTACTCAGCTTAGACTGCTGCGGCTTTTTAGATGGTGAATATTATCAGGGTTATTACGGGATTACGGAATTGCTGGTAAAGAGATTTTTGCAGCCACTTCCGCGAACGGCAGGTCAGGTGGTGCTGCTAGGTGATAATGGCGGTCCCTGGGGACATTATGCCCAAGAAGTAACACGTTTGTTAAACGCTATGGGAATCAAGGTGTTGGGACAGTTTCCTGGCTATATGGCCTTTAAGGATTTGCCCAAGGTTGCCACTGCGGAAGCGATTATCGTGCTAGGCGGTCGGGGGCAAACTCATGTGGGATTGAGCAAAATTGCTGAGCTTCTGCAGGAGAGGCTGGGCATACCCTATTTAGCAAAGTATCCTGTAGGCTGGGATAATACCCAAAAATGGCTGGAGGATGTGGGGCGGCTTTTAGGACGCGAACAAGCTGCAGCAAGGGTTTTGGTGGAAGAGCGGCAGCTCTTTACCAAGCGCTTACAGGCTTATTTAAAGGTAACCAGACAGAAAAAGACCGTGCTGTGCATTGGGCGTTTGCTACAGTATTTTCATCCTGAGGCAGTGTTGACGACTATTAGGCTATTGCAGCTTGATTTGATCGGTGTAGTGCTTTTGGATGCCTATGACTCTAAGGAAAAGCAAATAATGGTGCAGGAGCTGGCCAAGCATCCTGAGCTGAAGCTATATACAGCTGATGAAGGAGAAACTTTGCTGCAGGAGGCAGAGCTTGTTTTGACAACTCATGAATTGCAAAATAGACAACTGAAGCAAATTTTTCTGCCCATGTTGCCAAGAGTAGGGACTAAGGGTGAGTTGGATTTTATGGAAATGATTTATCGTAGATTATGTAGCAAAATTAAAGGGGGCTTGAGCTATGTCTAAGCTGGAGAATGTCCATTGGGGAGATGTCTGCGAGCGTGTGGATACCTGTGCCCTAACTGGTGCTGCCGCTTTTGTAGCTGGCATTCCTAGGACCGAAATACTAGTGAACGGGCCCCTTTGGTGTTATTTTTATGCTCTGCGTTATCTTGAGCATGGGGCTTATGGTATGGCACAGCGATTTCATGGCTCCCAGCCTGATAATACTGCTGTAGTTTATGGTTCAGAAAAATATATATTGGCTGCTCTCAAGCGTTTACAAAAAGAGGGTAGGGAGCCAGAGCTTTTATTTATAGAAAGTAGCTGCTCTATGAGCTTGATTGGTGATGATTTAAATGGCATTGCAGCCAAGGCAGCCTTACCCTGCCCTTATGTAACCATGGATTGTGGTGGGCTCATAGGTGGATTTGCGGAAGGCTATACTAAGGCAGCATTAAGAGTAGTGGATAAGTGCTTGGATTTGTCTGTTCAAGTCCAAGAGCAGGTTGTCAATATTTTGGGACAAACAGATTTTTATCTGCATGGTAGGGATGATACAGAAGAAATGGTACGCTTGCTGCAGCAGGCCGGTTATAGGGTGCAGGCAGTGCCTGGAAGTGGGAGCTCCTTAGAAAAGCTAAAGCATTTGGGCCATGCGCAGCTTAATATTGTCACGAATGAGGAGTTGGGCCTGCCACTAGCTGAATACCTCAAGAAGCGTTGTGGCACGCCCTATATTTTGGCAGGATTGCCCTATGGCATTGAAGGCACTAAAAGCTGGCTAGCAAAGATAGGTGAAGCTTTGCCTGCACCGGCACTGGGGGCTGTTTATGAAGAGGCAGAATTTGTTGCAGAGCACTTAACCAGCTTATTAAATGATGCCCGCGGTCTAGGGGGGGAGTTGTGGGCCGATAGGCTTATCATTAGTGGCCCGCCCACGCAGGCACTTTGCTTGGGAGAGGCCGTGCGCAGAGAATGGGTTGATACTTCTGAACTGTGGCTTTGCTGTCAAAGGGGACTGCCTCACAATGCACCGGAGGCCTATTGCCAAGCTGCTGATAAAATTTATATTAGCGGGGAAAAGGACCTTCCTTGGAAGGATATAGCGCAGTTTACTGGCAGTCTGCTGCTTTTAGGTAGCAGCAGCGAAAGCAGCCTGCTCTATCGCCAAGGAAGAGCCGATTTCATCAATTGCAACATTGCCTTCCCGGCTAAAGATGAAATCCATCTTACCAAACAGCCCTTGGTTGGTTTGGAGGGAAGCAAGCAGCTTGTCCAAAAAATCTGGAATGCTTATATTAAGCAATGTATTCAAAAGCAGGGTGAAGCATGAAGAAGATAATCCTTGTATTGATGTTACTTATTTGTACCTCGCTGTGGGGCTGTGCTTCCGAATCGAAGCCAATACAGGTAGATGCACTGCCTCATGTAGCGTATTCGGTCGTAGATGATGCAGGACGTAAACTGAGCTTTGAGAGAAAGCCGACACGCATTGTGTCCCTAACATATGGCACTGACGAAATCCTAGTGGCTTTAGTGGATTTAAAGAGAATACGCGCTTTTAGCCGTTGGGCTGGTGATCAGGAAATTAGCTTCATTACTAGGGAGCAACTCATAGATGTGGGCTTGAAGGTAAATGATAATTTGGAGGCCATTTTAAAGCTGGAGCCTGATTTGGTGGTAGCATCATCTGCTACGAGCTATGATGTGGTACAAAGCTTGGAGAATATTGGCATTAAGGTCTATATTGCCAGCAGCCCACGCAATTATGAGGGTATGTGCAGGAAAATAGAGCATCTTGCTCAAGCTGTTGGTGAAGCAGATAAGGGTAAAGCATTGGTGGAAGCTATGGACCAAAGGATGCAGCAGCTGGAGCAGAGGCTTAGCAGATTGCCTGACCAAGAGCGCAAGGTAGCGGTAGCCTTTAATTTTACCTCCGCTATGGGGCGCAGAGGGGACTTACTGGATAATATGCTTAACAAGGCCCATGTTATTAATGGGGTAGCAGCTGTAACCCCACCCATCAGCGAGCATGGTTCCGTAATTATCAGCAAGGAAATGGTAGTTGGTATTGACCCGGATGTGTTTTTACTTCCTACATGGAATTACAACAATAAACAGGATGTACGGGGCTATGCTTATGAAGTTAAGCATGATCCTGCCTATAAAAATCTTAAGGCAATCAAAAATAATCAGATTAAGTTTGTTTCCGATAAATATCGATATGTAGCTAGCCAGCATATTGTTGAAGCGGTGGAGGCAATCGCGCAAACTATTTATCCGGAGCTTTTTTAAGGTAATGCTGAATGTGGCATTGTCACTAGGGCAAGGGTATTGTTTGGCAGGAGGAATGATCATAGATGTGCAAAATTTTGTTTTTAACCAATGTTATTAGACGCATGGGTATGATGCAGCAAACCTTGGACAGGCTAAAGCAGGAAGGAAAGATTGATACCGCCTGTGCCTGTCTGTGGATTACAGATAATACTCAATGGGATAATAAATGGCAGCAGGATCTGGATGATAGTGCTTTTGTACTGATGAAATGGATGGGGAGTGGCCTGGATACTCCTTTTTTACAAAAGTGCTTGCACTATCTAAAGCAAAGGCACATACCTTTTTATATTGATGCAGCTGGCAGTAAAGAGGGAGAGGTTTCGCAAGCCGTGCCCTTAGATAAGATTGCAGTCATAAAGCAATATGCTTTATATGGCGGCGAACAAAATTATTATAATTTGTGGCTTTATTTACAGCAGCTTGTTACCAAAGGAGAGGAGCAGATTCCCTCGCCGGATCCCATCCATTGGACAGGCATCTTTCATCCGAGAGCGCAAAAGGTTTATAGCGATTTGGCTGCTTATGAAAAAGATTTTTGCGATCCGCAAAAGCCTTACGTGGGGATGCTATTTTATCGTGATGAGTGGGTTTGGGGTGATTTGGAATACCAAAGCGCCATGGTGGAGGCCTTAGAGAAGCAAAATCTGAATGTTATCTGTGTCTTTACCAATGGTATGCCCAATGCAGAAATGGGCATGCCTTCCATTCCGGAGGTTGTGCAGCGCTTCTTTTGTAAGCAGGGCCTGCCCGTTATTGACGCTCTCATTAATGTAATGAAGTTTTCTCTGACAAGCAGTGGCGCTTTAAATGTGGGTTATTTAAAAGAGTGGAATGTTCCCTTACTGCAGGCCTACACCATTATGGCACCCTACGAGGAATGGAAGGATAGCTTCGAAGGCATGAACGCCATGGAGATTTCCATTAGTGTTTCCTTGCCAGAATTTGATGGTATTGTCCATGGGGTACCCATCGCCTGCAAAAAGGTGTTGCCCAATGGAGATGTGCGCTATTTACCCATTGCGGATAGGGTGGAGCTGATGGCACGCAAGGCTGCTAAATGGGCTCGCTTACGCAATAAGGATAATGCAGAAAAGAAAATAGCTATTATTTTTCATAATTATCCCCCTCGTAATTCCAATATAGGTAGCGCTTTAGGCTTGGATACCATTGAAAGCATTCGCCGTGTTTTAGCTTTAATGCAGGAACGTGGCTATAAGGTGGACAACATTCCTGCTGATACCAAAGAGTTCATAAAACAATTGACTGCCAATGCCACCAATGACCGCAGTATGCTCACGGAAAAGCAGATGGATGCTGCCTATAAGCTACAGGGTAAGGAGTATGCAGCCTTTTATCAAAGCCTACCCACCAGAGTACAGGACCAGCTGGTCAAGGATTGGGGCGAGGCTCCGGGCCAAGTAATGGAGTACAATGGTCATATCCTAGTTCCGGGTACCATGAATGGCAATATATTTGTGACCGTACAGCCACCTAGAGGCTTTGGTGAGGACCCGGAAAAGATTTATCATGATCCCTTTGTGGCGCCCACCCATCAGTATTTGGCCTTTTATAGATGGCTGCGCGATGTGTGGCAGGCGGATGCGGTGGCGCATATTGGCACCCATGGCAATTTGGAGTGGTTGCCTGGCAAGAACGCTGGCTTGAGCGATAGCTGTTATCCAGATGTGTCCTTAGGGGATTTGCCCAATATTTATCCCTATAACATTACCATTACCGGCGAGGGTATTCAGGCCAAACGCCGTGGCGCTGCCTGCCTTATCGAACATTTGCCGGCACCCCAAACACAAGCAGGTGTTTACGATGAACTAGAAGAGTTAGAAAAGCTCATGGAGGAATACATTCATTTTGAGACTACACAGCCAGAAAACCTGCCTAATTTGGAGACAATGCTTAAGGAAAAGGTCACAGCGGCTAATTTGCAGGATGAGGTAGTTTACGACGAGGCAAAGCCCTTCAAAGAGTATGTTATGGCCTTGCATAATTACATCAGTGAGTTAAAGAATATGGAGGTGCATACGGGCCTGCATATTTTAGGTGAGCCACCCAAGGAGGAGCAGCTGATTGATTACTTGTGGCTGCTGCTACGCTTGGATAATGGTGATATACCCAGCTTGACTCAAGCTATTTGCGCCTTGTATGGCTTTAATTATTATGAGCTTTTAGAAAATAGTGGACTTATCTACGAGCCCTTAAATATATCTTATGGCATGCTTATCGATAGAGTTGGCGAGCAGTGCAGGGAATTGATTCGTTTGTTAGCTGCCTGGGATTTTCAGCCTAGTGCTTGGCAGGAGGTAGAAAAGCTACCTTGGGTTGCTAGTGCTCCTCCAGAGCTGCGACAAAAGCTACAACAGGTGTGTGAATATACCTGCAATAAGGTTTATCCTAATTTGCAGCTTACGACCCAAGAAATCGAAAATATGCTGCGGGGCTTTCATGGGGAATACATTGAGCCCGGTCCCAGTGGCGCACCCTCTAGCGGCGGCGCTGATTTGCTGCCCACAGGTCGCAATTTTTACGGTGTGGATCCGCGCACGTTGCCCACGCCTGCGGCCTGGGAAATTGGTAAGCAGCTGGCGGACCAGGTTATTGAACGTTTTATCGCAGAAGAAGGTCATTACCCAGAAAATATCGGCATGGTGCTGTGGTCCGGCTCCAATATGCGCAGCCACGGCCAATGCATTGCGGAGTTCCTCTATCTAATGGGTATCAGGCCTAAATACCAAAGTGGCAGCTTGCGGATTTCTGGCTTAGAGGTTATTCCGCTAACGGAGCTACAACGTCCTCGTATTGATGTAATGAGTCGCATCAGCGGGTTATTTAGGGATTCCATGCCTGCTGTGGTCAATTTGCTGGATAAGGCGGTGCTTTTGGCAGCGGAGCAGGAGGAAGACCCAGAACTGAACTATGTGCGTAAGCATATCCAAAATGACAGCAAGGAGCTGGAGGATAGCGAGGGTATGAGTCATGAGGACGCTTGGCGGCAGGCAGCCTTCCGCATCTTTGGTGACCAAGAGGGCTGTTATGGTGCTGGCGTGGCGGCACTGTTGGAAGCAAAGAATTGGGAGAGCATTGACGACATTGCCGATGTTTATGTGCGCTGGGGCGGGCACGCTTACGGTGGCAAAACAAGGGGCAAATTCCTGCCACAGCAGTTCCGCAAGCGTTTAGGTAGCCTTGATATTACCATTAAAAACGAGGATAATCACGAAACCAATATGCTAAGCAGTGATGATTACAATGCTTATCATGGTGGCATGATTGCCTGTGTACGCAGCATTAAGGGAAGCGCTCCCCGCTCCTATTGTGGTGACAGTACTGATAAAACAAAAATTACCATGCATAGTGTGCAGGAAGAAGCTAAACGAATCTTCCGTAGTGAATCCATTAATCCAAAGTATATTGAAGGCATGATGAAGCATGGCTATAAGGGCGCAGCGGATATGGCCAATATGATTGCCCACAGCTTCCAATGGGATGCTACTAGTGCCGTGATGGAGGACTGGATGTACGAAAAATATGCAGAAAAATATACCTTTGACCCTAAGGTTCAGGAATGGCTGCGGGATGTTAATCCTTGGGCTTTGCAGCGTATGACAGAGATTTTGCTTGAGGCCGAGCAACGCGGCCTGTGGCATGCTAAGCCGGAGACTAAGGCAGAGCTGCAGCAGCTTTACTTGGAAATGGAGGGAGAACTGGAGGAGAGGGCTGATGACTAGCAAAATCAAAATGTTAGTGCTCAGTCTAACGGGCAAGTGTAATTTTGCTTGCCGCTACTGTTATGCTGCTGAGCATGAACGTATTTGTATGCAAAAGGAAACAGCTTTGGCGGCTCTACAACTAGCTCCTCGTGATGAAAGCTTTATTTTGCAGTTTTCCGGAGGAGAACCCCTGTTAAACTTTAAAGTGCTACGGGCGGTCGTTGAGCAGGTCGAAGAGGAAAAACTGCCTGCTATCATGCAGATCCAGACCAATGCTTCTTTGTTGACCGATGAAATAGCTCTCTTTTTATATAAGCATAAGGTGGCTATTGGCGTTAGCTTAGATGGTAGACCTCACGTAAATGACAAGCTGCGCTTGAAAAAGAGTGGCTATGGAGCAACGGGGGCTACTTTAAAGGGCATAGAGATTTTAAGAAGAAACAATATTGCCTGTGGTATTACCTGTGTTGTTACTGCTGAAAATGTTCATGAGCTAAGTGGAATTGTAGATTTTGCCTATTTTTTGGGTAATATTCGTAAAATAGGCTTTGATATCCTGCGGGGACAGGGGCGGGGAGTGAACCTTCGGCCACCTGCTGCTAAGGATATGGAGGCAGCCATGGAGCTAGTTTATGCTAGAAGGGATACCTTGACAAGGCTCACTGGTGTTTACATAGAGATTGCTCAACAGGAACGAGTAAAAACACTTTGCCGAGGCAACTGTCGTACCTTTGGTCATTGTTATGCCATGAATGGTGAGGCAGCCTTTGTAACTGCCAACGGCAATATTTACGCTTGCTCTTCCTTGATTGGCAATCAGGACTTTTATCTTGGCAATGTAATAAACGGTTTAGAACAGGAATTAGTGGATAAAACAAAGCAGTTTATAAGTGATTCCATGGATTTTTGTCGTCAGTGTCCAGATTTCAAGCTGTGCGGTGGAGGCTGCTTTGCCCGTTGGTATGGCATGGAAAACAAGGATGATTATGGTGCTGAATGCGCTATGAAGCGTGTGTCTATTAAACAGGTTAAGCGGGAATGATTATAAGAACTATCATGGAGGGAGAATTAGAAGAGAGAGGTGAATGATGTTGTCAGTGCATTTGTGCTCCTTATCTGCAGGAGATCAGGTATATTTTTACGATAAAAGCATAGTAATTTACTTCAGTGGCAAGCGTAAGGTTTTGAGTACTTCGCTTTATAATGGTGGTTATCATGAGGATTACGTGGCTGTTTATAATTACGATGCTAAGCAGGGCGCTGGTATGCCATGTGAGATGTTGGCAGATACATATGTGGAGCATATGAGGCTGATTTCTAAGCGCTTGTCTTTGGATCCAGACCATGTAACTGGTATGGGAACGGCAGCTAGTATGGAGAATGTAGCCATGGCCACGGAAAATTTCAAAGAATTAATTGTTACAGCCATCGTGACTGGTGGTATTGAGACTAACGGGGGAAGGGTTGGTGACCCGGCAGACTTTTATCGACCAATCGAAAAGCCCGATAAATTTGGCACCATTAATATTATGCTGTATATTGATTGTGATTTGCCTCCTGGAACGTTGGCTAGAGCTCTTGTAACTTGTACTGAAGCTAAAACTGCGGCTATTCAGGAGTTAATGGAAGAAAGCAAATATTCTAATGGTTTGGCAACTGGAAGTGGTACTGATACAACAATTATTGTTGCAAATAGTGAAAGTCCCTTATATTTGGAAGGCGCCGGCAAACACAGTAAATTGGGGGAGCTGATTGGTAAGACTGTAAAAAAAGCTGTTAAAGAGGCTTTGGAAAAACAAAGCGGCTTGAATCCAAAAAGGCAGCATGATGCGTTAAAACGCATGAAAAGGTTTGGCGTGTTACCTGGGACCATGTGGAATGATTTTAGTAAAGTAAAAAGTACTACTATAAAACCCCAGTATTTACTAGAGGCAGAAAAACTAGCTAAAGAAAACGATATGCTTTGTTTTACGTCTCTATATATCCATCTAATATATAAATATTCTTGGGAACTAATTGGTGAGGAGGAGATGATAAAAACTGGACAGGTGATTATCCATAATTTAGCAGAAAGGTATAGTGTTGACTATCCTGTAATAGATAAATCTAGCTTAGATGGAATGCTACAAGCATGGAAAGAATTATTCAATAATGTAGTTATTTCAAGAATTAAATAAAGAGGGGAGTAAGGTGATATTTGTATGTTGCCTTACTCTTTTTACATTTTAGTACTAAGATTGCTTGAGTATATACCTAGTAGATAGTTTAAAATTATAGATAGCTTTTTCTAATAATAAATTCTATTAAGCCTAGGAGGAAAATAAATGAAACGTACTGCAGTCTATCCCTTTACTGCCATTGTGGGACAGGAGGATATGAAGCTATCTTTGATTTTGAATGTTATTAACCCTGCTTTGGGTGGAGTATTAATAAAGGGTGAAAAGGGCACAGCTAAATCCACTGCTGTACGTGCTTTAGCAGAGCTCTTGCCCGCCATGGAAGTTGTTCAGGGGTGTAAATTCCATTGCGACCCTAAGGATAGTAAT
>CAMFZA010000046.1 GCA_946002345.1 uncultured Phascolarctobacterium sp.
GTGGTCCCTATCCTACGGAGCGCCAACAGTACTCTGCTACCGGCTTTAGCAAGCCCGTGCGCCGTGCCTTTGACTATCTGTTGAAGCCCAAGCGTCAGGTTTCCTACATGCGCAAGGACCATGCTTATTTTGGTCGCCAGCTGTCCTACAAGCTGGAAATTCCTGATATGATTACTGAAAAACTGTATGCGCCCTTCCAAAAGCGTTTCGTGGGCGTTTCTGCCTTTTTGCGCCGCTTGCAGCAGGGCAGTGTGCGTCTGTACGTGTCCTACGTTATGGCGGCCATGGTATTAGTGTTAGTGTGGGGGGCGTTGTATAAATGATGAGTTTCCAAAATGATTTACAAAGCTTAGTCCTCTGCTTGGCACAGGCACTGCTTTTACTGCTCCTTGCTCCCATGATTACGGGCATTGTGAAAAAGGTGAAGGCGCTGCTGCAAAACCGCATTGGCTCCAGCATTTTCCAAGAATATTATGATATCAAAAAATGGTGGGGCAAGCCTACCATGGTTACTCCCTATACTAGTGCTCTTTTCAAAATGGCGCCCTGTGTTTATTTTGTAACCACCTTGGTTGCTGCCTGCATGCTGCCTAATTTCTTTGGTGGCAGGGCTGACTTTGGCGATGTCTTCGTGTTCGTCTACATTATGGCTTTGGGCCGCTTTTTCATGGCTGTATCCTCCATGGATGCTGCCACTGCCTTTGGTGGCATGGGTGGCAGCCGCGAGGTTTATATCGCCGCCTTTGTGGAGCCGGTGATTATGCTGGCAGTATTGTCCAATGTGCTGCACACTGGCAGCACCTCCTTGAGCGGCATGGCACTGCGCTTCGACACTGTGAATCTTACCGTGGCCGGCGTGCTGACCTGCATTGCCTTCTTCCTGGCGATGTTGGCTGAAAATAGCCGTATCCCCGTGGATAACCCGGATACCCATCTGGAGCTGACCATGATTCACGAGTGCATGACACTGGAATACTCAGGTCGTTTGCTGGCCTTGATTCACTGGGCTAGCCAGCTGAAGCTGTTGATGTTCCTGCTGCTTTTCTCCATGCTGTATTTGCCATTGAATCTGCCGGTGGTGCTGAAGGTGCTGTTGAGTGCTGTGGCAGTGGGCGTGGTAGAAACCCTCAATAATAAAATGCGTTTGTTTAAGGTGCGTGTGTATCTTGCAGCCGCTGGTTTGATGCTGCTTTTAGCAGTGGTTGCACAGTAAGGAGGTAGACGATGGAATATTTAGTAGTTAGTTTAATGTTTATCGTCTTCCTGCAGACGAGATTTATGGAGCTGCGCCGTGCCACCCTGTGCTTGGCAGTGCAATCCGCTCTCATCGCCGCAGCCTGCTTGGTTATCGGTCTGAGCCACGGTGGGGGACTGCATGGCTGGCTGCCGGGCTTACTTACAATTGCGGTCAAGGTGCTTTTCATTCCCTATGCTATCCTGCGCACTGTGAAGGGTCTGCGGGATGAGCGGGAAATCGTTAGCGATATCAATGTTAACTATTCCACTGCTGTGGCTGCCTGCAGCCTGGCACTGGGTTATATGGTTATCGATGGCTTGCTGCCCCAGGCCGAGGGTCGCGATATCTTAGCCACATCCATGTTCATGATTATGACGGGCCTAACACTTATTGTTATGCGTAGTCGTGCCATTATGCAAATGATTGGCCTGATTACCATGGAAAACGGTATTTATCTTTTAGGTCTCATTATGACCGAGGGCCTGCCCCTGATCATCGAGCTGGGCATTTTTCTGGATGTTCTGATTGCTGTGGTAATTCTTGTAATTTTAACTTCTCGTTTGCGTTTGTCCTTCCGCACTACGGATACGAACGTACTGGATAAGCTGAAAGGTTAGGTGGAAGATGTTAGAATATATTTTACTGCTCTTGTGCCTGCCGCCGGTGTGCGCTCTTTTGGCTTTGACAGGCATGTTTTCTAATAATATTCTGCACTGGCTGCACCGTCTCACTGCCACTGCTGTGGGTGTGAGCGTGGGCCTGATGGCTAGCAAATTCAATCCGGCTGAGCCCTACATGGATGATTACTTCTATGTGGATGCATTAAGCCTGTGGGTAGTGATTATCATTACAACCCTGTATGTGGCTGCTAGCTGGACCGCTCGCAGCTATTTAACCCGTGAGGAGCGCTGTGGCGTTTTGAAGGGCGAGCAGCTGCAAACAGGTCGCTATTTTGCCCTGATGCAGTTCTTCTGCTGGACCATGTTCATCGTGCTGTTAGTGAAGAACCTAGGCCTGATGTGGGTTGCTATCGAGGCTACTACCTTGATTTCTGCCTTGCTAATTTCTTTCAAATTTACCCGTGCGGCGCTGGAGGCCACCTGGAAATATATCATGGTCTGCACCGTCGGCATTTGCTTGGCCTTGCTTGGTACTTTAGTACTGTATTACGCACAGCTGGCCGCCTTGGGTAGTGAAAACGCTTTAAGCTGGGTATATCTCCATGCTCATGCTGAAGCACTGGACCCGGCACTGACCAAGCTAGCGCTGCTCTTCCTTGTGATTGGCTATGGCACCAAGGCCGGCATGGCTCCCATGCACACCTGGCTGCCTGACGCTTATGCGGAGGCACCTTCCCTGACCAGTGGTATGCTCAGTGGTGCTTTGTGCAGCTGCGCTATTTACGTGTTACTGCGCAATCTGGTAATTTTGCTGCCTACAGCTGGCAGTGAAATGATGAGCAGCATGCTGCTTTTCTTCGCTGTGCTGACCGTGGCTGTGGCTGTGCCCTTTGTGGTGGTGCAGCGTGACGTGAAGCGTATTTTGGCTTATTCCTCCATGGAAAATATCGGCATTATGGTAGCTGGTATCGGTGCTTTTTCCGCCTTGTCCATTAAGGCTGTAATGCTGCATATGTATAGCCATGCCATGATTAAATTCGTCCTGTTCTATATTGCAGGCACCATTATTCAAGAGTACCAAACTCGTAATATGATGCGTATTCACGGCATGATTAAGGATGTTCCCCATACAGCAACCTTCTGGCTCACCGGTATGTTGGGTATTTTGGGCCTACCGCCCATGGGCTTGTTCTTCAGTAAGTTCTACATCATGTCCGCTCTTTTCAATGAAGGACATTGGCTTGCAGGCAGCCTGTTAATCGTCCTTCTGGCCGGCGTTTTGATTGGTATCCTGTACCACGGCATGCGTATGCTCTGCGATAACGCTAAACGCCAGCCTCTTGGTGACCTTTTGGGCGCCATTGATGTGCCTGTGTTGGCTTTGTTATTAGTGTTTACCTGCATTGTGGGTGCGGGCTTTGAAAATTTACCCTGGCTCAACAATTTGTTGAACCATGCTGTGCGTGTGATAGGAGGCTGAGGCTATGCTGGTAAAACCCGAAAATTTGCGTGGTGCTGCTAATATTTGCAGCGATGGCGGCAGGCGTCCTCTGGCTGCCATGTTTGGTGCTGATGAAACACAGCGTGGTGGGGGCCTGGCCATCTATTGCTTGTTTTATAATGCTCAAAAAAGAGATTTGGATGTGCTGAAGGCAGACTATCCATCCGCGCGGCCCCGGAACTATCCCTCCCTAACCCCCTTACTTCCGGCGGCTGCCTGGTACGAGAGGGAGCTGCACGATATGTTCGGCTTTATTCCCGAGGGTCATCCTGATTTGCGACCCTTGGTGTTGCACGAAAGCTTTCCTGAGGGCTTCCATCCCCTGCGCAAGGAGGTGGCAGTGGACTGTCAGTGCCATGGTCATCGTGAATACGAAATGATGACATCCAGCGGCGAAGGCCTTTTCGAGGTGCCTGTTGGTCCCATCCATGCCGGCATTATTGAGCCCGGTCATTTCCGCTTTAGCCAGGCTGGTGAGGCCATGCTGCAGCTGGATGCCAAGCTCTTCTTTACTCATCGTGGCTTAGAAAAAGCCCTTGAGGGTAAAACTCCTCTGGAGGCCATGACCATTATCGAGCGTATTTGCGGTGCTTGCAGTGTGGCCAACACTTTGAGCTTCTGCCAGGCTGTGGAAAAGCTTAGCGAGGCCAAGGTGCCTTATCGGGCTTGGCTTATCCGCACCTTAGCTTTGGAGATGGAGCGACTGTATAACCATGTGGGCGACACTGGCAATATTTGCGCCGGCGTGGGCTTTTCTCCCGTCATTAGCATGGGCGCTCGCATGAAGGAATATTTGCAGCAGCTAAACGAGCTTATTGCAGGCAATCGCTTCCTGCGCGGTCTGATTATTCCTGGCGGCGTGACCATGGATGTGGAAGAAAAGCAGCTGGAGGAGATTCTCAATGTGCTCAAGGAAGTGGAAGGCGTCTATGCCGACATGGTGCACATTATGTGGGAGCAGGCTAATTTTGTGAACCGCATTCGCACCACTGGCATTGTGCGTGAGAGCACTGCCTTTGATTTGGCCATGGTGGGCGTGGGCGCCCGTGCCAGCGGTATGGCTCGCGATAGTCGCAAGGATATGGGCTTTGGCATTTATGATGAGTTTGATTTCGATGTGGTTACCGAAACCACAGGTGACGTTGAAGCGCGCATCAAGGTGCGCGTGGGTGAGGTCCGCGAAAGCCTAAAGATTGTACGTCAGGTCATCAGTAAGCTACGCCGCAATGCGGAGGTAGAGCTGGCAGTGGATTTAGGCCAGCTGCGTACCTTGGAAGGCAGCTGGGGCATCAGTGAATCTCCTCGAGGTGACAATATTCACTGGCTGATGCTGGATGCAGAGGGACGCATTGATCGCAGCTTTATTCGTAGCGCTTCCTATCCTAACTGGCCGGCTCTGACTGTAGCGGTGCAGGGTGATATTATTCCTGACTTCCCGCTGATTAATAAAAGCTTTGAGTTATGCTATGCCTGCATAGATCGTTAAGGAGGTGGCAAGATGTTAAAGCTATTAGAAGCAATTTTTGCTGGCAAATGTGCCACAGAAAATATTGATAACACAGGCCACCCCCATATGCGGGGACAGCTGCAGTGTAATGGTGCTTGCAATGGCTGTGGTGCCTGTGCAGCAGCATGCCCGGTGAAGGCGCTAAGTATTGTGGCTGGCAAGCCCAGCATTGACTATAAAAAATGTATTTTTTGCGGCAAATGCGTGGAGGCTTGTGCCGCTAAGGCCTTGAGCCATAGCAATAAAGAGGTACTGGCGGAGATTCTCGTGGAAAGTCAGGCAGAGGTGTGCGAGGCGGTGACGGCCAAGCTGGGGCGTAGCTTGCATGTGCGCCATGTGGATGCCGGCAGCTGCAATGCCTGTGATTTTGAGATGGGCGCTACCAGCAATCCTGTGTACGATTTGCATCGTTATGGTATCGCCTTTGTGGCTTCACCTCGCCATGCGGATATGATTATGGTGACGGGCGTAGTAACCCGCAATCTGGAGCAGGCACTGCACATGACCTATGCAGCCATGCCGGAGCCCCGCCTAGTGATGGCCTGTGGGGCTTGCGCTGCAGGTGGTGCTACTTATGGCTCTACTTATGCGATTGTGGGTAAGGTGAGCGATGTGGTGCCTGTGGACATTGCCGTGCCGGGCTGTCCGCCGAGACCGAGTGCGATGATTGTTGCATTGTGTGCAGCAGCTGATATGCTGAAAGAGAAGATTTAAAAGTAGTAACAAAACAAATGTATATTACTTGCTCGCGGCAATTTTCTTAACGCAAATTTCGTGGGGTACTATTTGGCTCGCAGAATAATATACTGTTTCGAACCCTTGAGACCATTGTACCAGCCACTCATTTGCTAAAAATTGCAGCTCATTCGTGATATAGCATTTGTTTGCCACACGAATAAAACTATTCTAAAATTAAAACCTCCTACTGTACATTGATTGTTGTACAATAGGAGGTTTTTTTTATTTACTTACTCAACGATGCCAGATACGAATCCAACGCCTCCATTAAGTAGGCCGTTTCGGAGCGCTGGTCAAATTTGCCAATTTGGCGGATTTGTCCTTGGGTGAGGAAGAAAAACATAATGATGCCCTCCAAGGTGAAGGCCACATGGGTGGGCTTGATGACAGTGACAATCTCACCGCACTCGATGGCTTCATTCACCAGCTCGGACATAAATTGATGGACCTTGTAGAGTCTGTTTTTGACGTAGTTTTCGAACATGGGCTGGGGACTCAAGAGCTCCCTGTAAATCAGGTGCATATTGTAGGGATGCTCCATTTGCATTTCGGCAATGGTATCCACATAACTGCGTAATCTCTTTAAGGGTGATTCCATGCGTGCGCGCACCTTCTCCTGCAGCTTTAAAAATTTATCAGCTTCAGTATAAAGCACTTCCTGGTAAAGGTTTTTCTTGCCGCCGAAATAATAGGAAATCAAGGCGCTATTCACGCCACTGGCTGCGGCAATTTGCTTTATGGAAACAGCACTAAAATTGTCGTGGGCAAAAAGCTTGGTGGCTGCCTGTAAAATTTTATCGGCACTGCTGGCCATTGCCTTATTATTTTCTTTAGTATCGCTTGCGTTCATTCTTTTTCCCTCGCTTGTCTGGGAGTGTTCTGCCATACATTATACACTATTTTGCTAGTTCTGTAACTATTTTGCAGGCTAATTAAGGATAAAAAGACGGAAATTTAACACATTGCAGATCTAGGCCAGACCATAACCCAATTTGGAGCATATCCATTTGCGTATTGACTTTAGTGAACAAAAATTATATAATTTTTACCATGCATAAGTCTATTTTTACACTTGTTTGTGGGTAAAAGCTAGACTGGCGAGTTTGATGAAGGAGCGAAAAATTATGAAATACATGACTGGTAATGAGATCCGCGAAAAGTTCTTACAATTTTTCCAGGATCGTGGCCATTTGATGCTGCCCAGTGCATCCCTGATTCCCCAGGATGACCCTACTTTGTTGATTATCGGTGCCGGTATGGCTCCCTTTAAGCCGTTCTTCACCGGCAAAATGAAGCCGCCCTCTCCTCGTATCACCACCTGCCAAAAATGCGTGCGTACCGGTGATATTGAGAATGTAGGTCACACTGCCCGCCACCATACCTATTTTGAAATGCTGGGCAATTTCTCCTTTGGCGATTACTTTAAAAAAGAAATCATTCCCTGGAGCTGGGAATTTTTGACTAAAGAACTGGAGCTGCCTGCTGACAAGCTGTGGATTACCATCCATACTGAGGATGATGAAGCCTACGCTCTTTGGCGAGAGGTGGGCGTGCCCGATGAACGCATTGTGCGTTTAGAGGACAACTGGTGGGAGATTGGCAGCGGTCCCTGCGGTCCTGACTCCGAAATTCATATTGACCTGGGCCCGGAACGTGGCTGTGGCAAGCCCACCTGTGGCCCTGGCTGCGATTGTGACCGTTTCTTAGAGTTGTGGAATCTGGTATTTACCCAATTCAACCAAATGCCCGACGGCACCTATCCGCCGCTGAAGAGCAAGAACATCGATACTGGTGCAGGCTTGGAGCGTTTGGCCAGTGTAATCCAAGGCAAGCCTTCCAACTTTGAAACTGACTTGATGTTCCCCATTATTGAATATGCCTGCAAGGTAGCCGGTGTGGAATATGGCAAGGATAAGGATACCGATGTTTCCTTAAAGGTTATTGCCGACCACGCTCGCAGCATGACCTTTATGATTGGCGATGGCATTCTGCCCTCCAACGAAGGTCGTGGCTATGTACTGCGCCGCATTCTGCGCCGCGCTGTGCGTCACGGTCGTTTAATTGGCATCAGCGAAAAATTCCTGGCTGGTGCTGTGGACATTGTTATCAGCATGTTTGTTCTCGTATATAACAATCTGGCCGAAAAACGCGATTATATCCAAAAGGTTATTGATATGGAGGAGACCAGCTTCCTGCGCACCTTGAAGCAGGGCAGCGAGCTCCTGAACGAAGAGATTGCCAAGCTGAAGGAAGCAGGCAAGACGGAGCTGGATGGCGCTACTGCCTTCAAGCTGAACGATACCTTTGGCTTCCCCTGGGAGCTGACTGCGGAAATTTTGGAGGAGCAGGGTCTGACCATGGACAAGGCTGGCTTTGATGCTGCTCTGGAAGTACAACGTCAAATGGCTCGTGATGCTCGCAACGACAAGGAAGGTCGTCCCGTTGTATATAACACCACCGGCATTGAGGTTGGTGCGCTGAAGGTGGATGAGACTGCAACCTCTGCCACCATTGTGAAGCTGTATCCTGCTCATGATGCACAGCCCATGGAAAGCGCAGGCGATGGCACCGAGGTGGCTGTTATCTGCGATGTAACCGCTTTCCACGCTGAGGGCGGCGGCCAATTGGGCGATTTGGGCACCATTACCGGCCCCACGGGTGTTATCAATGTTACCACCACCAAGAAGCTGCCTGACGGCGCTATCATAATGGTAGGCGAGGTAACCGAGGGTGTGATTAACGTAGGCGATGCAGTTTCCTTTGCTGTGGATAAGGCACGCAAGCTGGATATTGCCCGTAACCATACTGCTACCCATCTGCTGCACGCTGCTTTGAAGCAGGTTTTGGGTAGCCATGTTAATCAGGCAGGTAGCTATGTTGGTCCCGATAGACTGCGCTTTGACTTCTCACATTTCTCCCACGTTACTGAGGCTGAGTAGGCTGAGGTTGAAAGACTTGTAAACGAAGAAATTCTGGCCAGCAAGGCTGTGGAAATTGAAGAGCTGCCCATTGAGGAAGCTAAGAAGAAGGGCGCTATGGCTCTCTTCGGTGAAAAATATGGCAAGATTGTTCGCGTGGTTACTGTGCCCGGCTTCTCCATGGAGTTCTGCGGTGGCAGCCATGTAAACAACACTGCTCAAATCGGTATGTTCAAGATCGTCAGCGAGGGCTCTAGTGGTGCTGGTGTGCGCCGTATTGAGGCTGTGACCGGTCATGGCGCTGTTGAACACATCAACCATATGGAAGCTATGATGAAGGATTTGGCTGCTTCCCTGAAGTGCCGCTGCTGCGACATTCCGGACCGCTTGGAGGCTCTGCATTGCGAACTGAAGGCTGTGCAAAAGAAGTCTGAGGAGTTGACTCAGGAAATCGCTAAGGCTCAGGTTTCCAATGTGGCTGACCAAGTTAAGGAAATCAAGGGCGTGCCCGTGCTGGTACAAAAGGTACAGGCTGATAGCGTGGACGCTCTGCGTAATTTGGGTGACCAAATGCGCGACAAGGTTGGAGGCGTAGTTGTTCTGGCCGCTGTAATGGGCGGAAAGGTGAGCATTTTGACCATGGCTACTAAGGATGCTGTGGCTAAGGGTGCTCACTCCGGCAATATCGTAAAGGCTGTGGCTAAGCTTTGTGGCGGTGGCGGCGGTGGCCGTCCTGACATGGCTCAGGCTGGCGCTAAGGATGTGTCCAAGGTGGATGCGGCGTTGGCTGAGGCTGCGGCTATTATTGAGGCTATGCTGAAATAAGAATAAGACGCGCGATAAGGCACCATCTACTTCGTTGCGGCTCCTAGGAGTACTAATTTGTACGCCGTCGTCGCCGCGCCTCGTATCTGGTACCTTCTCACGTGTCTTTCAATAGACGCTTTGCTCATAATAATGGGTGGAGCGTCTTTGTGTTACAAAGAATGTCCTTTAAATACTATTAAATGACACAGCTTTATGCTAAAATATATTATAATATACATGCAATATGCCGAAAGGAGTGCTCTAAATGGCCGATGTATCTCAAGAAACTATGATGTTTAAGCGCCAGCCGGAAAAGCTGGATGTGGCTGAGACTATTAAGGAAGTATATGCTGCCCTGGAGAAAAAGGGCTATAATCCGGTGGATCAGCTGGCAGGATATTTGCTCAGCGGTGACCCCACCTATATTACCAGCTTTGATAATGCGCGTACTAAGCTGCGTCGCCATGAGCGTTATGAACTCATCGAGGCAATGGTAATTAGTTATTTACAACAGATTAATAAGTAAGGAGAAATTACATGCGCAAAATGTCCCTGGATGTGGGCACAAGAACCATTGGCATTGCAGTCAGCGATTTACTGGGCATGATTGCCAACGGGGTGGAAACCATCAAGCGTACCACGGAGGAGCGCGATTTTGCTCGTATTGGCGAGCTCATCAAGGAGCATGAGGTGGACACCCTGGTGGTGGGCTATCCCAAGAACATGAATGGCACCATTGGCGAGCGGGCCCAGGCCTGTGAGGCCATGGCTCATAGGCTGGAGGAGCTGTTTCCGACCTGTAAGGTGGTGCTTTGGGATGAACGCTTGAGCACTGTGGCTGCCGAAAAGGTATTGGTGGATGCGGATATGCGTCGCAAAAAACGCAAGCAGGTTATCGATATGATGGCGGCCGTGGTAATTTTGCAAAATTATTTGGACAGTAAAAGCTTTAAAATTTGACAGAAGCACCGGAGTATAATAAAATAATACAGTAACTATTTTTACAGAAAGAGGTGCCCTAATGGCTGATAAGGATATTAAAAATGAAGAATTGGCTGCTATGCAGGAGGAAGCCGAAGAGGTTGATGTAGTTGTTTTGACTGACGAGCAAGGCAACGAAAGCTACTTTATGGAGGAAATGATTATTCCCTACAATGG
>CAMFZA010000047.1 GCA_946002345.1 uncultured Phascolarctobacterium sp.
CGCACCCCACGCCCCTCGCCCAACCCCTCCCGTAGCCCAGCGCCCCTACACCCAGCCTGTCGTTGACGCCAAGCGGGCCTCCGCTACCCTGCCCCTGCCGGCTGGTCCTAAGCCTTTGCCTCCACCAATTGTCTCCAATAAGCCTGTACCCAGCGAGCAGGAGCAAACTAGCCAGCTCCCTGCTGCAGATAAGCAGCTGCTGACCTTCGGCAGCACCATTTCCCTGCACGCTCTGGAGGGCAAGCCCGGCCCCAAGGTTAATCAACGCTCCTACAAGGGCTTTTTACAGGTGCAGGCAGAGCAGGGCAAATTGCTCATCGTCAACCACCTTGATTTAGAGCAATATTTGGCCAGCGTGCTACCGGCCAAAACCATGGTAGTATGGCCGGACGAGGGCATCAAGGCTCAGGCCATTGCTGCTCGTAGCTATGCCCTGTATAATAAGCGGCTCAACCGTGGTAAGCAATACGACCTTACGGCCAACGACCAGGAGCTGCCCTACGAGGGCACAGGTCCCAGAATAGAAAAGGCTGGCATCACCAAGCTGATTGGGGCTACCCGAGGGCAATATTTGGTGGATGCACAGGGAATGCCCGTTGAGGCAGTGACTACCTCTTCCAGCGGTGGTGCTACGGAGGCTGCTAAGGGAGCCTGGGGCAGGGCGGTACCCTACCTGCAGTCCGTAGCAGACTACGACAGCGACAGCCCCGACTACAAATGGGAGCATCGCGCTACCCCGGCCCTTTTGGAGGGGCAACTGGCCCAGCGAGGTTACACTGTGGGCAAGCTGCAGAGCCTGCGCCTGTCACCTCTGGATACGCCGGATGAGGACCGCACAGCCACAGGAAGGGTGCGTTACCTGATCCTTGCGGGAAGCGCTGGCACCGTAAAAATTAGTGGTGCGGAGCTGGCCGCAATCATCGGCCTCAAGAGCACGCTTTTTGACCTAGAAACAGGTACTCCCCCGCCGGAAACGTTAAAGGTGCCCATTGAAGACAGATATGGCTTTGAGGTGGGTAGCAAGGATATCGACATTAAGGTCAAGGAGGACGAGCGTCCTGTGTGGAACAAGCTCCTGCGCAGCTACCATTTGCTCAGCGGTGGCAAGGAAGAAAAGATTATCTTCCACGGTAAGGGCAGGGGCACGGGCCTGGGATTGAGTGCCTGGGGTGCCCGGGGCATGGTGGTAAATAATGAAAAAATCACCGCTAGCCAGATTTTGGCGCACTATTATCCGGGAACGTACTTGGTAACAGTCCAATAAACTCCCTCCGTCACGGCTAAAGCCGTGCCACCTCCCTCAAAGAGGGAGGACAATGGGGAAGGCAATATTAAAGAAAGAAGAATAATATGTTAGTTACAGATTTTGATTATGAGCTGCCCAAGGAGCTGATTGCCCAGCACCCCATGGAGCCCCGGGACCATTCCCGTCTTCTGGTGGTAAATAAGGACAGTGGCGCCATTGAGCATAAGCATTTTTACGATTTAATAGAGTATCTGCATCCTGGTGATGTGCTGGTGTTTAACGATACCAGAGTTATCCCGGCCCGTTTGCATGGCTTCAAGGACACCGGTGCCCATGTGGAGGTGTTTTTGCTGACCCGCAAGGATGCCACCGATTGGGAGGTTTTGGTGCGCCCCGGCAAAAAGCTGCAGGTGGGTGCCAAAATCAAGTTTAGCGATGAGCTTTCCTGTGAGGTCATCGACCACACGGATTTTGGTGGGCGTGTGGTGCGCTTTAGCTATAAGGGCATTTTTGAAGAAATCCTCGATAGGCTGGGGGAGACACCCCTGCCGCCCTATATTACTGCACCCTTGGAGGACAAGGAGCGTTACCAAACGGTATATAGCCGCGAGCGGGGCAGTGCCGCTGCTCCCACGGCCGGCTTGCACTTTACCAAGGAGCTTTTGCAAAAAATTAAGGATAAGGGCTGTGAGGAGGTCTTCGTCACCCTGCATGTGGGTTTGGGTACCTTCCGTCCGGTCAGCGAGGAAAAAATCGAAGACCATAAGATGCACAGGGAGTTCTACACCGTTTCCGCTGAGGCGGCCGAGGCAGTGAATAAGGCCAAGGCCGAGGGTCGGCGCATCATCGCCGTAGGCACCACCTCTGTGCGGACGCTGGAGGCGGCCTGCAAGGATGGCAAGCTGCAGGCCGGTGGCAACTGGACCAATATCTTTATCTATCCCGGCTACAAGTATCAGCTGGTGGATGCACTGGTGACTAATTTCCATTTGCCCCAAAGCACATTGCTCATGCTGGTTAGTGCGCTTAGCACTAGGGAAATAATGCTTAACACCTACAAGGTAGCAGTGGAAGAGAGGTATCGCTTCTTCTCCTTTGGCGACGCCATGTTCATAAATAACGAAGAATAAGAATTCCTCAGTCAGCCGCATTTACCGCGCGTTTCTACCTAAAGATACTGCGCGGACTGCCAGCTCCCTTTGAAAAGGGAGCCAAGCCTAAGCTATTTTATAGAAAAACTAGCATCACAGACATTGGAATGCTAGTACTAAAAATGATAGCTATGAGGAGCCTCCCTTTGAACAGGGAGCCAAGCCTAAGCTATTCTATGGAAAAACTTGCTTTATAGAGCATAGAAAGCTAGTATTGAAAATGATAGCTATTGGGAGCCTCCCTTTGAAAAGGGAGGTGCCGAGCTTGCGAGGCGGAGGAATTTTCAACGATTTTTGTACATTTCAAGGAGGCTATATGCAGCACGCAGTAACCTACGAATTAATTAAAGAATGCAGCCGCAGTGGCGCCCGCTTGGGACGTCTGCACACGCCCCACGGCACCTTTGAAACCCCCATGTTCATGCCCGTGGGTACTCAGGCCACCGTCAAAACTCTCTCTCCTGAAGAGCTGTATGACATGGGCAGCCAGGTGATTTTGTCCAACACCTACCATCTGTTCCTGCGCCCTGGCCATGAGCTGGTGCAAAAGGCTGGCGGTTTGCACAAATTCATGAACTACAAAAAGGGCATGCTCACCGACAGTGGTGGCTTCCAGGTCTTCAGCCTGGGCGCCATGCGCAAAATCACGGAGGAGGGCGTAATGTTCCGCTCCCACATTGATGGCAGCAAGCAATTTCTCTCTCCCGAGGTGTCCACCCATGTGCAGGAGGCACTGGGCGCAGACATCGCCATGGCCTTTGACGAATGCATTCCCTATCCCTCCGATTACGAATATACCAAGTGCTCCACCTTGCGCACCAGCCGCTGGGCCAAGCGCTGTCAGGAGGCACACACCCGAGAGGACCAATCCCTCTTCGGCATTGTGCAGGGGGGCATGTTCCCCGATTTGCGTAAAATGAGTGTGGAGCAGCTGACGGAAATGGACTTTGCCGGCTATGGCATTGGTGGCCTTTCCGTAGGCGAGCCCAAGCCCATGATGTACGATATTTTGGGTCAGACCACTCCCTGGATGCCCAAGCACAAGGCCCGTTACCTGATGGGCGTGGGTACTCCGGACTGCATTGTAGAGGCCGTAAATTTGGGCGTGGACATGTTCGACTGCGTCTTTCCCACTCGCGTAGCCCGCAATGGCACCGCCATGACCCACACGGGCCGCTTGGTAGTGCGCAATGCCACCTACGCCGAGGACTTCCGTCCCTTGGAGGATGGCTGTACCTGCTATGCTTGTCGCAACTACAGTCGCGCTTATATCCGTCATCTCTTCAAGGCCGAGGAGATTTTCGGCATGCGTCTGTTGTCCATTCATAACCTGCATTTCCTTTTGCACTTCGCTCAAGAGGTGCGCGAAGCCATCGCCAATGACACTTTCCCGGAATTTAGAGAAAGTTTTTTGAAAAACTATCGCGGATAAAGGAATTTTAGGGTATAATAGAAAATGTATCATTGTTTTCTAGCTAATTAACTTTTTATGGAGGTGGAAGTATGCAAGGTGGAGATTCTATGGCCATGCTTAATTCTGTGTTGCCCTTTTTCCTGATGGGTGGCATTTTCTATTTCATGCTGTGGCGTCCGCAAAAGAAGGAGCAGCAAAAGCGTCGTGATTTGTTAAACAGCCTTAAGGTTGGTGATGACATTATTACCATAGGTGGTATTTATGGCAAAATCACCGCTATCAGCGAAAAGCGCGTAAAGGTGCAGGTTGCTGAGGGCGTGGAAATCGAAATGGCACGCAATGCTGTCAGCGGTCATCAGGACCCGGCTAAGAATGCTTGAGCAGGAAAAGATAACGCTGCGCAAGGCCCTGCGCCAGCAGCGTGCTCAACTGACTAGGGAGCAGGTAGCTGCTGCAAGTGCAGCGGTGGCCCGGCAGATCCTGGCCTGTGATGCTTTTTGTAAAGCTAAAAGCGTCATGGGCTTTTTGGCATTTGGCAAGGAGCTGAGCGTGGATGCAGTTTTGGCGGCAGCCTTAGCCATGGGTAAAACCGTAGCCGTGCCCCATATTGTGTCGGACACAAGCTTTGTAGCTGTGCGCCTGAAGAATCTGCAGGACTTTGACCTGGACCGCTACGGCATTCGCACGGTGAAGCCCCCTCTGGAGCTGATAGAGCCCGAGGAGCTGGATTTGGTGCTGGTGCCAGGGGTAGCCTTTGGCCGGGATGGCAGCCGTAGGGGTAGGCGAGCAGGCTATTATGACCGCTTTCTGCCACAGGCCAACAAGGCCCTGACCATGGGTGTGGCCTATGACTGCCTGCTGCAGGAAGCTCTGCCTACGGATGAGCACGATGTCAAAATGCAGTGTATAGTTAGTGAAAGCGGAATATTAACACTCTCGCCGCTTGATCTGATAAATTATTAAATCCATTTTTAAGGAGGAAATTATTTTGCGTTGGAATGAGTTGGGGAAATTTCTGGTTATTGCCTTGGCCATAATCGGTGGTTTCTGCGTCTACATCTCCCCCCTGGCAAACTCTATTAAACAGGGCTTGGACCTGCAGGGTGGTACCCACGTTGTCCTGCAGGCTGTGGATACCCCGGACCTGAAGGTGGACGATGATGCTGTTAACCGCAGTGTGAAGATCATCGAACGCCGTGTCAACGAGCTAGGCCTCACCGAGCCTGTTATTCAACGTCAGGGCAAGGACCGTATTATTGTAGAGCTTCCCGGTGTTAAGGATCCGGAAAAGGCTATTGCCATGCTGGGTCGTACTGCTATGCTGCAGTTCAAGGATATGAACGGCAAGGTAGTCATGACCGGTAAGGATCTGAAGGATGCCAGAGCTCAGGTATCACAAGGTAATCAGGCTGTGGTTGGCCTGGAATTTAGCGACGAGGGTGGCAAAAAATTTGCTGACCTGACCGCTCGTAATGTTGGTAAACAAATTGCCATTGTGCTGGATGGCGAGGTGCTCACTGCACCGGTTGTTCAAGAGGCCATCACCGGCGGCAGAGCCCAAATTTCCGGCTCCCGCAATGTGGAGGAGGCTGAGCATTTGGCCATTCTGCTGCGCAGCGGCAGCTTGCCTGTAAAAATCGAGGTGCTGGAAAACCGCACCGTGGGCCCCACTTTGGGCCAGGACTCCAAGGATAAGAGCGTGAAGGCCTTCCTGATCGGTATTGCCGGCGTTTTCGTGTTCATGCTGCTCTTCTACCGTTTGGCCGGCGTAGTGGCCGACATCGCCCTGCTGCTGTACGTAATGCTTTTGCTCCTCATCATGCGTTATTTGGGCGCAACCCTGACTCTGCCCGGTATCGCCGGTATCATCCTGTCCATTGGTATGGCAGTTGACGCCAACGTGCTGATTTTCGAGCGCTTCAAGGAAGAGGTCAAGAAGGGTAAAACACTGCGCAGTGCTATGGACTCCGGCTTTAGCCGTGCCATTATTACCATTTTGGACTCTAATATCACCACCTTGATGGCAGCAGCAGTGCTGTTCTATCTGGGCACCGGCCCCATTAAGGGCTTTGCCGTTACTCTGGCACTGGGCACCCTGCTCAGTATGTTCACCGCTGTAACCGTAACCAAGTTCTTGATGCGTTTCTTGGTTTACAGCAATATCACCAAGAGCTACTTCCTCTTCGGCGCCCGCGCACCGAAGCCGGCTGAGGCTAAGGAGGTGGCTAAATAATGAAATTCTCCATTGTTAAAAACTACAAGATTTTCTTTGCTATTACCATTACCTTTTTAATCATCGGCTTTGGCTCCATGCTGATGAAGGGCTTCAATCTGGGCATCGACTTCACCGGCGGTAGCATTATGGACTTGTCCTTTGATAAGCCTGTACAGGTTGCTCAGGTGCGCGACGTGCTGAAAAACCATGATTTGGGCAATAGCATCATCCAATTGGAAAGCAACGATAGCAACGCCAAGGAAGCCCAGGGCGTGCTCATCCGTACCGGTGTCATCAACGATGAAAAACGCCGTGCCGTAATGGATGACCTGAAGGGTCAATTGGGTAATTTTGCCATCCAGCGTGTGGAAAACGTAGGCGCTACCGTAGGTGGCGAGCTCATTCAGCAGGCAGTGCTGGCCATTGTGCTGTCCTGGTTCCTGATGATTGCTTACATCACCCTGCGCTTTGAGTTCAAGTTCGCCATTGCGGCGATTATCGCCTTGATTATCGACG
Organism: uncultured Phascolarctobacterium sp.; assembly: GCA_946002345.1. GTDB lineage: Bacteria > Bacillota > Negativicutes > Acidaminococcales > Acidaminococcaceae > Phascolarctobacterium_A. The sequence continues at coordinate 6,543 of CAMFZA010000047.1, forward strand.
TTAGCGTTACCTTGAGCTATTTCTCCCTGTTCCAGATGGAAATGGATTCCTCCTTCGTAGCTGCTCTGCTCACCGTAGTAGGCTATTCCATCAACGGTACCATCGTTATTTTTGACCGCATTCGCGAAAACCTCAAGATTCACCGTCGTAGCGAATCCCTGAGCCAGATGATTGATAACAGCATTTGGCAAACCATGGGCCGCAGCATTTATACTGTGGGTACATCCTTGTTTGCTGTTGTTTCCATCTTCCTCTTCGGTGGTGAAACAATTCGCAACTTCTCCTTTGCCATGCTGGTGGGCTTCTCCAGTGGTGCCTATACCTCCACCTTCCTGGCAGGTCCCCTGTGGCTCTTCTTAAGAGGCAAGAAGGCTGGTCAATAAGCTAGAGTTATATTTGCATGAACTCAAGAAGGCCGGTTAAAAAGCTCCTGTTATAGATACATGAGTTAATAACGGTTAATCCAACAACATTATAAAAATTGCTCCTGCTTAGCAGTCCTAGTACTGGGCAAGCAGGAGCTTTTTCTTTGCTTGACAAGCTTTCTGATTTTTCTTGCATAGATAAAATTTATATGATACAATAAAAATAATATAAAAAATAGCAGGGATACAAGTAAATCTAGGAAAGACTATACAAATTTGAAAGTTTTTTATACGCATCCTTGCATTATAAGTTTTTAGTAAGCTTTTAATTAATAAAGAATTTTCAAAACTACACTGTGACTTTATTATGCGTGCTTTGAAATTAACTATAGCTGTCAAGCTGGAATGGTGAAGAAAATCATGAGGAAGAACCTAAAAAATCTTAGTATTATAGTGTTGGTTATAGTCACCGTAGCCTTAAGCTGTGTGGCTTATTTTCGCTTTGCCTCCCGGATGATTTATGAGGAAAGCAGTCGTCATTTGACGGAAATTTATACCCAAGTGCGGGACTCCCTGCGAGATATCGTGGAGAGCAAGTGGAATTTGCTAACCGTATGGAAGCAGTATTTGCTCCATGAGCACAATGAGGATGCCATCACTGCCTTTGTTCATGAGCAAAAGTCTAAATGGAGCTTTACAGATTTCTACTTTGTGGCTGCCAATGGTGAATTTTACACTGTGGATGGGCGCAAGGGCTTCTTTAACATGCACCGCAAGATTAATGATTTGGTGGATAAAAAGGAAGAGGTTGTTTTGGACGTAGCTGTGCCTAAAAAGGAGCTGAAGGTTTTTGCTATTCCCATGCCCAAGGGTGTTTTTCAAGGCTTCGTTTATAATGCCATTGCTATAAGCTATGATAACGAGGATTTGATTAAAAGTCTGAACACCAATGCCTTCGAGGGTGAGGCTGATAACTACGTTATTGATGATACAGGACGAGTATCCATTGCTAGAACTGCGAAAAATAAGAGCAGTATTTATAATTTTCATGCTTATCTCAATAACTTGCCCGAGCTTACCCCGGAGCAGAAGAAGGATTTGCTCCAGCGGCTCATCAGCAGGGAGAAGGGTGTCATTACCCTGCCCATTCGCGGGGAAAAATATTACCTGATTCATATGCCTGCGGAATATGCTCATTCCGTTTTGGTAGGTATGATTCCGGAAAAGGTTGTCAATGCCAGCATGAACAAGCTGCAGGCCATTACCATGATTGTTTTCGTGCTGTTGGCTTTATTGCTCAGTGGTGCCTACATTTTCTTTATGCATTACAGGAATAAGCTGGCCCTGTCCCAAAAGGATAAGGAAATCTTGTATAAGGAACAGCTGTTCTCAACACTGTCCGACAATGTGGATGATGCCTTTATCATGGTGGATTGTAAGACTATGTGCTTGGACTATATCAGTCCCAATGTGACCAGATTGATAGGAGTGGAGCCACAGCAGGGAATAATTGGTTCTCAATTGAACTCTTTGGAAGAGGATGATTCCTACTTTGAAGTTGGTAAGCATATTCACCAAAATCCTGATGCTCCTCGAATGGAATGGGATAAGGAGTTTATGCATCCCGTGACTCTTGAAAAGCGGTGGTTCCATGTACTGGTGTACACCGACCTGGTGCAAAAAGTGCCCAAGTATATTATTGTGCTTTCCGATAGAACCAAGGAGCACGCCTTGAATGTGTCCTTGAGCAATGCGCTAAGCTTGGCCCAAAGCGCTAATAAGGCCAAGAGTAATTTCTTGGCTAATATGAGTCATGATATTCGCACGCCCATGAATGCTATTGTGGGCTTTACGAGCATGTTGTCTGATTGCGCCCATACTACGGAGAAGGTGCTGGTCTACGCTCATAAGATTTCCTATTCTAGTAAGCATCTTTTAAGCTTAATCAATGATATTTTGGATATGAGTAAAATTGAAAGCGGTGAAACGGCTCTGAAGCTGACGGATTTCTTCTTGCAGTCGCTGGAGGAGGAGCTGCAGGGTATTATTGGCCCCCAGGCTAGCAAGAAGCAACAAGAATTCAAGCTGGAATACAAGGGACAGCTACCGGCCATGGTGCGCAGTGATAGGATGCGCATTAATCAGATTCTGCTGAATCTGTTGAGTAATGCAGTGAAATATACGCCCAAGGGTGGTCATGTGCGCCTTTTAGTAGAGGGTCGGCATGGTCATAGAAAGGGCTTTAGCTATGTGCAATTTGTGGTTCAGGATGATGGCTATGGCATGAGTGAGGAGTTCCAAAAGCAGCTTTTCACCCCTTTTACCCGTGAGTATACGGAGGAAACCAAGCATATTCAGGGCACCGGTATTGGTATGGCTATTGTGAAAAATATTGTGGAGCTCTTGGGCGGAAATATTTCCGTGATTAGCTCTAGGGGTAAGGGAACTACCTTTACCGTTAATCTGGATCTGGCTGTTGTGGCTACGGCGATGGATGAGGTTAAAAAGGAAGAGGTCCAGAAGCAGGTTTCCCTGCGTGGACTAAAGGTTTTAGCTGCGGAGGATAATGCTATTAACGCAGAAATTCTAGAGCTGCTGCTCCTGAAGGAGGGTGCGACTGTGGAAATTTGCGAAAACGGTCTTTTGGTCGTGGAACGCTTCGCTGCCTCTGCGAAGGATGAGTTCGATATTATCTTTATGGATGTGCAGATGCCGGTTTTAGATGGCTATGGCGCTACGAAAATGATTCGTGCCTGTGACCATCCCTGTGCAAAAACCATCCCCATTGTGGCTATGACGGCCAACGCTTTTGCGGAGGACGCCCATAAGGCTCTGGATGCAGGTATGGACGCTCATACCAGCAAGCCTGTGGATATGCAGAGGTTGAAGCAGGTGGTGGCCGAGCTTGTGCCCCGGTTAAAAGGTAAATAATTCTAAAAAGTGTGTTTTGGTGGAGAATGGAGGTGGGGAAAATTAAAAAGAAGCTGGTGCTAGTTCTACTCCTGCTGGCAATTTTCTTAGTTAGCGCCTGTGGCAGTAACAAGGAGCAAAAGCAAGAAAAGCCTATTACCGTATATCTGTGGAGTATTGAGCTTTTGCGTGAATATGCGCCCTATGTGCAGTCCCAGCTGCCAGACCTGGATATTCATTTTGTGGTTGGTAATAATGACCTGAATTATGTTAAATTCCTCAATGATTAGGGGAGTCTGCCGGATATCATTACCTGTTGTCGCGT
>CAMFZA010000048.1 GCA_946002345.1 uncultured Phascolarctobacterium sp.
GGTTGGGAGTCTTAAAGATGACGCCGGCGGCGATACTCATGCTGTCGCGGCCATATAGTTCAACATTATCTTCGATGGTGGAGCCGGGGAATTCCACCATTTGGTAATTGGTGCTGCCGTTGTCGTTTAAGAGCTCGTGGTTCCAAGCAACGCTGGCATGAGCCTGCCATTGGGTGCTGTCGTAGCTGTCCAGAGCCTTGGGCTTGGTAACGAGGCGATAGCCCAGCTGGGTGCGCAGGGAGTCGTAGGTTGCACCTTCCAGATATGCTCTGTAAGCTGCACCGGTTTCGGTGGTGCCGGGACGATGGACGAAGCTGTAATCAAGGGCTGCGAAGGGGCCACTTTGCATTACGCCGTGCTCCTTAGTCAAGGCAGTGCCCACATTGAGGCTGCCGCTGAAGCCGGTCCAATCGCCGTCAACGCGGCCAGTGTAAAGGCCACCGGCACCGAGGATGGCAACGTTGCGATGGCTGCGCATTTGCTCCACGCCAAGGCGGGCACTGCCAAAGAGGGACCAGCCGTTCCAATCGGCGGGGGCGTAGCTGGCGTGGGCACCAAAGTACAGGCCTTCGCCCTTCACGGTACTGCCAGAATCGCTGGTGCTTTGGTGGTTCAAGGCCGCATGGTAACCATGGGTCAGGCCGTTAGCAAAGGTGCGCTCGATGGCACCGATGACGCCGCTGTTATGGTTGGTGTAGCCATTGCTGCCGTTGTGTTGGTCAGTGTAGCCTGCAAAGGGGATGACAATGTTGCGCCAGCTGTTATACTTGGGAGGTTCAAGTCGGGTTGGACCAAGACCTCCGATTCTACGGGACACAGGAGTGTTCATGCTCATACTACCCGTATTAAGTGAACTGGTAACAGAGACTAAGTTGTTGAGGGTGGTATGGGTTTCAATCACAGCTTGGGCTTGGCTGCTAACCACATTGGGATTCAGCTTTTTGAGGTTGCTGTTGATTTCCTTTTTTGCATATGCGGTTGCATTCTCTCCAGTGAGATTGGAAGGTACGATGGGATTGTCCAGAGTATTTAAAAGAGCTTGCTTATCTGCACTAATACGTAATTCGGGGTTCTCTTTCTGCTTTTGCGTATCAATGTCGATAGCCGAGCCAATGCCACTAGAGATGTCGTCAGTAGCAACGTTTTGGTAGCCTTGTCCTTTGCGTTCCACCGTGATGATGTATTGAGTTTTTGAATAGTCGCATACGATTTCTTTGCTGTTTACTGTAGTTGTAGTACCATCACCAGCAACAGTAAATTCTAATACAGGGGATATGTTGTTGATGTCTGGTTTTCCTGAATAAACAGTTAGAGTGCCACCTGACTCTACAGAAACAATAGGGTCTAACGCAATTATTTGCCCGTTATAGTAATAATCTACTTGAGGAGTGAGGGTGATACCACCATAGAGGACAGCATCACCTTGCGAAACTTTAAGGTGATCTGAAGCACCATTGGTATCGAAGTCAACAAGTAATTTGCCGTTTTGGGTATAATTGCCAGTGATATTGACCTCTGTGTTGGCGTTACCATCGCTTAAATTTAGGGTGCCGTCATTTAAAAAACTTGTCCTAAGATTACCTTCTTTGTTGTAACTCATAATATAGTTAGCATTACTACTTAAAAGAGTGGCATTGCTAGAAATAGTTAAACCAGATAAGTTTGCTGTTCCTGCATATTCAAGAGTGGTGCCAACAATCTTCATGGAGATGCTCTTTTCACCATGGATATCGCCACTATAGGATATTTTGAGGTTGCCATCCACTTTATCTTGATCACCAACTCCATAGTTGCCAAAGGTCAACTTAGTGATGTCGTAATTAAGAGCTTGTTTGTCAGCAATAATATCTCCTTGTAGTGAGGCACCGTTTTGAATATAGATCTCTCTTACATAAGTAGAAGGGGCAATAGAAATGGCAGCTTCTTGGCCTATTAACGAGCCATTTACGATGAATTGGTCTACACATGGAACAGGTTCAGGGGCTGCATCGTTCATAGGTACTATTTCTTTGTTACCTATAAAGCTAACCGCTATGCCCTCATCACCAAGAGCTTGGATTGTTTTGCCTGCATTTAAAGTAATATTATTTTCATAGCCAGACTCTACCAAAAGGCCAGTACTAGAAGCACCACTAGCTGTTATATCGGCATCAATAGTAATGTTATTTTTGCTGCCTTTTACTAAAAGACCAGTGCCAGAAGCACTCTCTTCAGTAATAGGTGTGGTTACAGTTATTCTTTTTTCAGAATCTTCAATGACACGAATAGGCTCCTCTGCGTGAGCATAAAAAGGTGCCAAGAGGCAGGAGCAGCTTACAAGCACTGCTGCGGTTAAATAACGATGAGATTTAAACATAACAAAACCTCCTTCTTGTATATAAAAGACGCACAATATTAGCATGGACCTTAATTTGATTATATCATAAAAAAAGCACCTGTCCAATAGGCAGGTGCTAAAAATTTGATAATTATCTTAAGTTTGAGCAAGAAAGTTTTAGCCAAAGCTAAAATGGCATTTGCTTTATTTACAAACTAGAATTTCCACTCGAAGTTAACCTTTCCGTACACGGAAGAGCCACCCTTGCGGTAAATGTCACTGCCTAAGGTGAGACCTACGTCCAAACGTTTAGGAGTTTTGAAGGTGATGCCGGCGGCAACGCTCATGCTGTCACGACCGTAATCAGCGGTTTTGTCATTGATGGCTTTGGACAAGCCTTCGAGAGCAAAGTCGGTGGAGCCGTTGTCGTTCAAAAGCTCGTGGTTCCAAGCAACGGAAGCGTGAGCTTGCCATTTGGTGCTGTCGTAGCTGTCTAAGGCCTTGGGCTTGGTGGTCAAGCGGTAGCCAAGCTGTGTCTTCAAAGAGTCATAGGTTGCGCTATCTAAATGAGCGGGAATGCCGCTGCCGTGCTCATCCACGCTGGGGCGATGAGCGAAGCTGTAGCCCAAGGCAGCGAAGGGACCGCTCTTGACAACGCCGTGCTCTTTTTCCAAGGCGGTGCCCACAGTGAAGCTGCCGCTGAAGCCGGTCCAGTCGGCATCACTGGTACCCATGCTGCCACCGCCAATGTTTAAGGTGCGGTGGCTGCGCATGTTTTCGAGACCCAAACGAGCGCTGCCAAAAACTTGCCAGCCCTTCCAATCTGCAGGAGCGTAGCTTGCGTGGGTGCCAAGGTAGAAGCCTTCGCCCTTGATGCGTTGACTGTCGCTGGAGGTGGACTGATGGTTCACTGCCGCATGATAGCCATGGGTTAAGCCGTTGTCCAGTGTGCGCTCCATGGCTCCCAGTACGCCACTGTTATGATTGGTGTAGCTGGAAACGCCGTTGTGTTGGTCGGTGTAGCTGGAGAAGGGCACCACAATGTTGCGCCAGCTATTGTTCTTGGGAGTGTTGTCCAAGGCAGGTCCACGACCGCCGCCCGTCCGAGCGGCAGGGACGTTACTACTAAAGCTGCCCAGCATGTTCAGATTATTCATCATGGTGTGGGTGGTCAGTGTTGCCTGAGCACTGCTGCCATAAACATGGGGCGTCAGCGCCTTTAATGCTTGTTTAGCAGTTGCACCGGTGCCGTCGTTATAGTCCATGCCGGTAAGCAGATTTGCCCATTTTTGGTCCAGCTCGCTGAGTTCGGATTCATTCATGTCAGCTATATCAGAAGCCTTTTCTGCCAATTGAGCAGCTAACTGTCCTTCGGTGCCTGTGCCTGCGAATTGGGCATAATCGCGGGTAGTGCTAATGGTGATCAGTTTATTATCTTCATTATATTCTGCCGTCATGTTTAAGGTGGCAGAGTTGGACTTGATTTCCAAATTAGCGGGATTCAAATCAATTGTGGGAGAATAACCAGTATCTGGGACAAGATTAATTTCGGTGGTTTCTTTGTACAAGCCTTCTTCAGCATTGAGCACAAATCTACCAGTAGTATTATCGTCGCCGTTAAGATAGGCGCTACCACTACCAGAAATCTTCATGCTCTCTCCATCGCAGTCAAAGCTTGTCTGTAATGTGCCTTCGTTAACAAAGGTGCCCTCCACAACAAGGCTGCTATTGATGGTCAAATCGCCTGTGTTAGTGTATTGAGTGCTGGGACCATTTGCCACATGCACAATATTCACATTGTTAGTGCCACTGGTGGTGAGCTTACCTGCCCACAGGTCAATAACTAGACTATCTTTGCCGAGGATATTATGTCTAAGCTTTTTTGCATAACTTGCGTCTGCCAAAATCATATTGCCATTTTCATCTGCTGCATAACCAAAGTTCAGATGTGTTAGGCCATCATAGTTAACAGGCAGCAGTGGGGCCAAAGCTTCCTTTGCATCCTCGTTTTGATAAATAATAGCATTGGGATTCCACTGGGAAATAATGTCGCCTTTTATGCAAGCGCTTTGCAAAATATTGATGTTCTTAACATAGGCATTGGGAGAAATATAGATAGCTGCTTTTTTACCTTTGAGAGTGCCAGCAACATTAAAATTAGTCACCAATTCGCCTTTGATGGCAGCGGGCAGGTCCTTCTGTACCCAACCGCTTTGTGCTTCTTCCTGCGCTTCATTTTGGGCTAGGAGCTGTTCGCCTTTGCCGCTCTCCTGTCCTTCATCTTCGTCGTCGCCATCAGCGTCAGGCTCGTTGTATATTACATTAATGTACGAGCCCCTATAACCATAAATGTCGCCCAATTCGTTGCTGCCAAAGTCAAAGCGAGCTGCCACTCCGTCTGCACCGGTAGCTTTGATACTTGTGCCAGCATTTAAGGTGATTTCATGCTCCTTGCCGTAAGCAACCAAAAGACCATTGCCACCTTCGCCGTTGGCTGTAATATCCTCATCAATAGTAACATTATTGTCTATGCCGTCTACGCGAATACCAATACCATATTCGCCGCCAGCATTTAAAGCGGCACTTTGGGTAACATCCACATAGCTACCATAGACATGCAGACCGATGCCGTGCATTTGGGTGCTGTTGAAGGCATTATTATTATTGTAGGTGATATAATTGATATTCTCGTCCTCATCGACTGTGCCGCTGTTATAAATGGATTTGCCAAAATAGGCACGGCGGTAAATGTTATAGCCCAAATCCTGCATCAGAGCCAGCTCTGCTTACGTAAAAGAGCACCAGTTGCGGTAGAATTGATGGCTCATATTGACATTTTGCAGCTCGATATGGGAAAGCTCGGGTATGGTGCCTTTACTATCCTCATAACCATTTAAAGGCAGGCCTTGCACGGCAGGTGCCTCGGAGTCGTCAGGCCAGGCTATACTAGCAAGTTGGTCATTTGTAGTTAATACTTCTTCTACGTTTTCGCCTGTGAAATAAGCACCACTAGCTGTTCCTACATCATTACCGCGGAGAACATAAAATTCGTCAGGCTTTATTACAAAGTCCTCACTGTCAAATTGCGCTAAAGTAATGGGAACAATGGTTCTGCTGGTGAGTTCGCCATTAATAGTGATATTAGATGCATTAGGGTTAATAGGCTGCTGTTCGCCTTCGCCACCATCATAATAAGTATTCCCATTCTTATTATATGCATAATACACAACACGACCAAAAACGTCCCTGATGCCCATTTCGTATTTGTTAAAAACAGCCATAGATTGGTTATGGCCGTAATTTGCACTAGTGCCAAAAGTTACCTTTCTATTGGTATCCTCTGAGATATACGTTCCCAGTCCCAAAGCATGGAACATTTCATGGGTAATGGTGCCATAATAATCGGAATTGGTTCCATTACTGGGGAGCACAGGGAATTTTTCAATATACCAATTGGCATCGGGAGGCGCAAGGTCCACTTCAATTTCTGCAACGATGTCATTGTCTTCGGGGTGATATTTTCCCTGCAGTACTGCAGCAAGCTCAGTATCACTGATTTGTGTTGAGGGCTTGCCAGTATCGTCCCTTATGATGTAAGTGTCGCTTTGGGCAGCCGCATTGGCATCCTGGTCGGGAAGCAGCTCTAACTTGATAACCGGAACGGTTTCCGTGGGGCTAGGCTGAATCATGTTATGAATATAAGCAATGCTTTTGTTAAATGCTTGAACTTCTCCCGCGAAAGAGACGCGATAGGATGCATAGACCTTGATTTTTTCGTTGTTGGCGTCAAGAATTAAATTTCCCTCGTCGTCCTCTTGGTATTCGCCACGCCAGTGAGGGCCGGGGTGGGTGCTTGCAGTATAAATATCAAATGTATAGGTGTAGGAGTTGGGTGTTGGTGAATCGATGTTAATATTCATATAATGCTGGCCGTGGCCGCAGTCAGGAGCATCCTCCTCTTCCTCCGCATGGGCGTAATAAGGAGCCATGAGGCAGGAGCAGCTGAGGAGAACGGCTGCAGTTAAAGCATGTTTTTTGTTTAACATATAAAACCCTCCTATAAAAAAGTTTTGCCTAAAATCATTGGTCATAATTGGAGTAACGAAACGTTACTCGAAAAGCATGTTCGCTTTAAAACGAGTAAATACTACTATTTTAGCGTAACATAGTATTATTCATAAAAGTGTCACAGAACCGCTTCCAAAATGTACGTTTCTGCACTCTTTTACTTTATTTGAATTCGTGGTGTAGCTGCCAAAATCCTGTTGAGGCATGCTTTTTGTTTACAAAAAAGAATGCTATAATAGAATAAACGATGCTAGCAATTTGCGCTTGGAAAAAGTAGCTTGATGCAATAGAAAAATAGGAGAACACCATGCAACTAGTTGTAGATAAAATTGCCAAGGCTTTTGGCATTCACGAGATATTTAAAAATGTAAGCTTTATGATTGAGCAGGGGGAGCACGTGGGCCTTGTGGGCGTAAACGGTAGCGGTAAAACCACCCTCCTGCGTTGTCTGCTCAATCCAGACTGGATTGACGACGGTGCCATCAAATTCGAGCCCGGCATCAGCGTGGGCTATGTACAACAGGGCTTCGCGGAAATTCACGGCACCATTTGGGAGTTCATGAGCGAGGCCTGCCCGGAAATTACAGCTCTGCGTCAAAAATTGGCGGAGCTGGAGCAGGCAGCCAATGGACTCAGTGGCGAAGCACTGGACGAGTGCCTTGATGAATATGCCCGGGTGACCAAGCGCTACGAATTCATCGATGGTTATAATTTTGAAAATCGCATTAAGCGGGTGCTCATCGGCTTGGGGTATACCGAGGAATGGTGGAGCCACGAGGCTGCTAATTTAAGCGGCGGCCAGAAAACACGCTTGATGCTGGCAGCGGCGCTGGTGCGCAATCCTGATTTTATGATTTTGGACGAGCCCACCAACCATTTGGATATTGTTATGACCCAATGGCTGGAAAAATATCTGCAGGAATTCAAGGGCGGGCTCTTGGTAGTCAGCCATGACCGCGCCTTTTTGGACAATGTGGCCGTGCGCATTTTGGAAATGGAGGGGGGCAAGCTGCAATCCTTCAAGGGCAATTACAGTCGCTATCTTGAGCAAAAGGCCATTCAAACTGCTACCTTGGAGGCGGCCTATAACGCTCAGCAGGATTATATTGCCCGCACCGAGGCCTATATTCGTCGCTTCAAGGCAGGCATTAAGAGCAAAATGGCCCGGGGGCGTCAGTCCCAGCTGGATAGAATGGAGCGTCTGGACGCTCCTGTGCACAACGAGGAGTTTCAGCTGCGGCTGCCACCGGCGGCGGAATGCGCCGACAGAGTGCTGATTATGGAGGATTTGACCATTGGCTACGGCGAGAAGGTGCTGGCCAAGGGCATTAACCTCACCCTGCGCCGGGGTGAAAAGGCAGCGCTTTTAGGTGCTAATGGCACGGGCAAAACCACCCTTTTGCGCACTATTTTGGGCGAAATCCAGCCCTTAAAGGGTCGTGCTAAAATTGGCAACAGGGTGCAGATTGGTTATTTTTCCCAAAGCTATGAACGGTTGGACCCCCAGCAAACGCTTTTGGAAAACTTTGTCATTGAATATGGCTTCACCGAAGAGCACACCCGCTCCATGCTGGGGGGCATGCTCTTTCACGGGGACGATGTGTTCAAAAAAATCGGCGAGCTGAGCGGTGGCCAAAAGGCCCGCTTAGTGCTCCTGAAGCTGGTGCTGGACGGCGCCAACTGTCTGGTGCTGGACGAGCCCACCAACCATCTCGATATTATGGCTCGAGAAACGGTGGAGGCCGCCTTAGAGGCCTTTGATGGCACTGTTTTGGTAGTAAGCCATGACCGGTATTTTGTTAACGAGGTAGCAGATCGCATTTGGGAAATCGAAGACGGGCAAGTGAAGGATTACAAGGGCAATTATGACTTCTACCTTGAAGAAAAGGAAAAGCTGGCCCAGGCGGCGGCTTTGGCTGCAGCGGAGACTGCCAAGCAGCGCGCCTATGAAGAGGCCAAGGCCAAACAACAGGCACTGGTCAGTGCTGTCCCTGCCGTTCCTGCTCCCTCTAAAAAAGAGGACAAAGCCCGCCGGTACAGTCCCGAAGAAGCTGCTAAGCTGTTGCCCAAGGTGGAGCTTTCCATACGGGAGCAGGAGGCCATGATGGGGCTTTTAGAAAAGCGCATGGCGGATCCAGCCAACCATGCGGACCCTGCTAATAGCGCAGCCATGGCGGCGGAGCATGAGGAGTACGAGACAAAAATAGCCCAGCTCATGGAGCGCTGGGAGCTATTGATGGAGGCACTGGAGGAATAGCATGCAAACACACGAAGCATACATGCAGCTGGCCCTAGCGGAGGCTCGCCAGGCAGCTGCCTTGGGCGAGATTCCTATTGGTGCCGTGCTGGTGCACGCAGGGGAGGTTATCGCTCGGGCTCACAACATGAGGGAAACCTGGCAGGATGGCACCGCCCATGCGGAAATCATCGTGATTCAGGAGGCCTGCAAGCGCTTAGGACGCTGGCGGCTCAGCGGCTGTAGCCTGTATGTGACCGTGGAGCCCTGTCCCATGTGCAGCGGCGCCATTGTGAATAGTCGCATTGATACGGTGGTTTATGGCTGTCCCGATGTGAAGGCCGGGGGCGCAGAGTCTATTTTTAACATCATTACCAACCCCAATTTGAATCACACTGCCACTGTCATCAGCGGTATCTGCGAGGAGGAATGTGCCCAGGTAATGAAGGATTTTTTCCAGCGGCGGCGGGCAGAAAATAAAGCGAAAAAGCAGCAGCAACAAGCTTGTTGCTCCAAATAAAGCTGCTTGGTCAGCATTCTTGCGCACAAGCAGCGAATAGAATAGGAGGCGAGCCTATGAATATTTATCTTTGGCGTCATAACAAAACCTATCACAGTCACAGCATGATTGACGAGCCCTGCTTGAACAATGAGTTTTATTTGGATGCTTTAGCCATCGTGGTGGCTCATGATTTGGAGGAAGCCTTGGCCAAACTGGCGGAGCAAAACGCTGGCTGGCGCATCGATGATTTGCGGGCGCTGCCCGGGACGGTCATTCCTGCTGATAAGGCAGGCGTGGTGTTCACCGAGCTGCGGGGCATGATTAATCATTTGTAAAAGTGCGCGACAGCAAACATTATGCTACGCATTCTCCACTGTAAAATAAGCATAATAATAGCAGAACCATTTGCTGATTATCTTCAGTTTATTTGGTTCTGCTTTTTTGCGTTTTTAAGCATGGTTGTTTTCTCCTCAAACTCCAACACTCCTGTCTAGTACATTTTTCATAAGAATTTTGCAGTAATAGTCACGTTTTTCATAGGAAAAACACAACCTCCCCAGCTTTTGTGTCCCACACCATTGCAAAGGACTGGTGTTTCACGCTATAATATGTATAAGTGGGTTTATGACCATTTTTAGCTGTGAGCAAATGTTCCTGGCTAAAGCCCGTTGCTTTGGTTTAATTTTATTTTGGTAGTTATAGAGGAGAACAAACATGTTTATTGACAGAGCGAGAATTTATGTGGAGGCTGGCGATGGCGGTGACGGCATGAGCAGCTTCCGTCGAGAAAAATTTGTAGAAAAGGGTGGCCCCAACGGTGGCAATGGCGGTCGTGGTGGCGATGTGGTTTTAGTAGCGGATAAAAACCTCAATACTTTGATTGACTTCCGCTATAAGCGTAAATATGTGGCTAAGCGCGGCGGCCAGGGCGGCACTAAAAACTGCACCGGCATGCGGGCCGACACCGTGTATGTGAAGGTGCCTATGGGTACTCTGGGGC
>CAMFZA010000049.1 GCA_946002345.1 uncultured Phascolarctobacterium sp.
TCGTCTTCTCGTTCAGACAGGTGATCCTCTCCTTCTTTGCCTATCAGTTCGTAGGGGTTTTGCCCAGGTGTTTTTACTGCAATAGCATGAGCAAAGGTGTTGACAGTGGAAAGGGTTTCGTATTTATGATCCTTAAAGGCATCATGCTGGCTGCACCCGCTGCTTGTACGCCATAAATCTTTACATCGGGACGCAGGCTCTTGATGGCGAAGGCTACACCACTGATGAGACCGCCACCACCGATGGGCACGATTACTGCTTCCACATCGGGTAACTGGTCCAAAATTTCCAAGCCGATACTGCCTTGACCAGCCATAACCAGCTCGTCATCATAGGGATGGATGAAGGTCATGCCGGTTTCTTCTTGTATCTGTACGGCACGGTCATGGGCTTCATCATAGGCACCGGGAACCAGCTCAACCTGGGCTCCCAAGCGTTTAGTGTTTTCTACCTTCATAATAGGAGCGCCATCGGGCATGCAAATGACACTTTTGATGCCCATTTTAGTGGCTGCCAAAGCTACACCCTGGGCGTGGTTGCCAGCGCTGCAGGCGATAACGCCCTTGGCTGCTTCTTCAGGGGTCAGCTGGCTAATCTTGTAATAAGCGCCTCTTAATTTAAAGCTGCCTGTAACCTGCAGGTTCTCTGTTTTTAAATACAGGTCCAAGCCTTCACATAGATGGGGAGAGGCAATGAGGTCGGTTTTGCGTGCAACGCTTTTTAGAACGAAGGACGCATGATAGATTTTGTCAAGTGTAAGCATAATAACACTTCCTTTTTTCCCTTATTTTAAAAACAATACATAATAAAAGTATAAAGTTTATTTTCCTCATCGTCAAGAGAATATCACAGATGTTCTATACAATTCATAGCAGGATAGTGTATAATAAAAGAATCTAGTGATGTGAGTGAAAGGAGTTTATGGATAGAGATGGATAATTGGATTGAAGTGAATGTGGCAGTGACTCATGAAGCAGTGGAGGCAGTTTCCGAGGTTTTGACCGAGGCTGGTTCTAAGGGTGTGGCTATTGAGGACCCACAATTGATAAATGATTTGCGTAATAGCGGCACCTGGGAACTGTGCGATATTCCGGAGCAGCAAAATACCGAGGTAGTGACTGTAAGCGGTTATTATGCCGATGATGAAAAGCTGCAGGAGCGCTTGGCACAAATCGAGACAGAGCTGGAGGCGATTGAGGAACGCATTGGACAATATCGCTTTGGTAATACTCGTTTTCGTAAGTTATCCGAACAGGATTGGGCCAACGAATGGAAGCAATATTTTCATGTGACCCATGTGGGCAAATCTTTGGTGATTAAGCCTAGCTGGGAGGATTATACTCCGGCAGAGGGCGAGCATGTGATTGAAATCGACCCGGGAATGGCTTTTGGTACGGGAACACACCACACCACCAATATGATGATGGAACGCTTGGAAAAGGTGATGCACAAGGATGCGCTGGTCTTTGATGTGGGTACTGGCAGTGGTATTTTGGCCATAGCGGCAGCGCTGTGCGGTGCCCGCGAGGTAAAGGCTGTGGATATTGACGGTGTGGCCGTGCGAGTTGCAAGGGAGAATGTGGCCAATAATCATTTGAGTGCTAAGATTGATGTGCGAGAGGGCGATTTGCTCCACGGCACTGAGGGTAAGGCCGATATTATTATTGCCAATATTATTGCGGATATTATTATTATGCTGCTTCCTGATATTCCGGGAAAGCTCAAGGAGAATGGTATTTTCTTAGCTAGCGGGATTATTGAGGAGCGTCGCGAGGATGTGGAGGCTGCCGCTGCCGAGCAAGGATTAAAGGTTGATGCTGTGGATCGCCGCGGTGGCTGGGTGGTGTTGCAGTTTAGTAAAAAATAGCGACTGTGTGGACGGCCTATAAGGTGTCATCTGCTTTGTCACGGCTCCTAGGAGTACTAATTTGTACGCCGTCGTCGCCGTTTCGCGCATCTGACACCTTCTAAACCGTCCACAGAAGAGGTATAGAGCATGCATAGATTTTTTGTGCCGCAGCTATATGCGGAGGAAATGTATATTGAGGGCGTGGATGCGCGGCACATTAGTAAGGTGCTGCGCATGCAGTCTGGCACACAGCTGCAAATTGTCAGTGATGATGGTGTGAGTGCGCTGGCCGAGATCATCGCCATTGATAGCGAGCGTGTAACGGTACGTTGTCTTGAAAAGCTAGCCGAAAGCCATGAGCCTCGAGTGAAGCTGGTGCTGGCCCAAGGCTTGGCCAAGGGCGAGAAGATGGATTTCATCATCCAAAAGGCGGTGGAGATGGGTGCCTACAGCGTTATCCCCGTGGCGATGGAGCACAGCGTGGTGCGCTTGGATGGTGCCAAGTCTGCCAAAAAGGTGGAGCGCTGGCAAAAAATTGCCGAAAGCGCAGCGAAGCAAAGCAAAAGGGATATTATCCCCCAGGTGCAGCCAGTGCAGTCCATGGCAGAGATGCTGGCAAAGTGTACTTGCCAAACTAAAATTATCGCCTATGAGTGCGAGGATAGGCTGAGTCTGAAGGCTACCTTACGGGCAGCGGAGGAGGCTGGAGGTATCACTGAACTACTACTGATTATTGGCCCGGAGGGCGGTATCAGTGAGGGTGAACTGGAGCAGGCGCGCCAGGCAGGGGCTGTGCCCGTAAGCCTGGGCAGGCGCATTTTGCGTGCCGAAACAGCGGGGTTGGTGGCCATTAGCGCCATTTTTTATGAGACAGGAGATTTAGGAGATTAAGCATAGATGAGGAAAATCGCTTTTTATACCTTGGGCTGCAAGGTTAATCAGTCCGATACTGCCAGCATGGAGGGTATTTTTCGCCGAGCTGGCTATGAGGTGGTGGATTTTGGTAGCCATGCGGATGTGTATTTGATCAATACCTGCGTGGTGACCAATACGGGACAGCGCAAATCTAGGCAGATTATCAATCGGGCGGTGCGCCATAATCCTTTGTCCCTCATCGTAGTGACGGGCTGCTACCCCCAAACTGCACCGGAGGAGGTGCGTGCTATTGCCGGCGTGGATGTGATCATCGGCAATCAGGAGCGCGCTCGCATTGTGGAGCTAGTGGAGCAGGCCCTGGAAAATAAACAGACAGAAATCTTGGACAATGTGCAAAAAATGACCGTGGATACCAAGTTCGAGGAGTTGGGCGTGGGCACAGAAACGGACAAGACTCGTGCCTTTTTAAAGATTCAAGAAGGATGCAATCAGTATTGTACCTATTGTATCATTCCCTACGCCCGCGGTCCCTTGCGCAGTCGTAGCCTGGAAAGCATTCGCTCAGAGGGGGCTAAGCTTGTAGAGGCTGGCTACAAAGAAGTAGTGCTCATCGGCATTCATCTGGGCTGTTATGGCAAGGAGTTGGCCAAGGAAGGCAAGCATATTACTTTGTATGACGCAGTGCAGGCTGTTTTGAGCGTGGAGGGCATGTGTCGTGTGCGTTTGGGTAGTCTGGAGTCCGTAGAAGTGGAGCCGCGGCTGTTGGAACTCATGGCTAGGGAGCCACGCTTGTGTAAGCATTTGCATTTGCCGCTGCAAAGTGGTTGTGACAAGATTTTGCAGGCTATGCATCGCCCCTACGACACTGCACGCTTTACGGAGCTGTTGCATGAGATTCGTGCGCAGGTGCCTGATGTGGGCATTACTACGGACGTTATCGTAGGCTTCCCTGGGGAAACCGAGGAGGACTTCCAAACAACCATGCACTTTGCGGAAAAATGCGCCTTTGCTAAGATGCATATTTTCCCCTATTCCAAACGTAAGGGCACGCCAGCAGAAAAAATGTCCAATCAGGTGGACGAGGCTGTGAAGAGCGAGCGTGCGGCACGTTTGGCTGTGGTGGATGAAAAGCTGCATCAGACTATGCTGCAACAAATGGTGGGCAAAACTGAGGAGGTTTTGTTCGAGCAGTCTGTGGATGTGGCGCATATGGAAGGCCTTTGCGGGCCGTATCTGCGCGTTGTGGTGCCAGGCACCAGCGAGCTCGCCAACACAATTGCTAAAGTTAAGCTTACTGGTATAGTGGAAGACTGGCTGACTGGTGAGATAGTTAAGTAAACGCTCCAAGTGGTACCTATGACGTGCACGGATTCCGTTTTCTAGATTAGCACGCCCACATAGACCGCTTAATCCGTCAAGAGAAGAACGTGCCGTAGCGTGACGAGGCGGTTCGCGGACGAAGGAGCCTGTCCGTTGCTAGCGTTTTTTTCGTGCCATCATCGTGGTTCTTCCGTGGCCGAAATACGTTCCGTATAAGCACGTCATAGGTACACACTTGTCGCTAGCGTTAGTTATTTTTTCACTGTAATCAGCAGGAATTCTATGTTTTTTCTAGAATACAACTTAGATAGAAAAAGACGAGAGGAGGGACATGAACATGGCTGAGGATTGCATTTTTTGCAGAATTATTAAGGGGGAAAATCCTTCTACTAAGGTATACGAAGATGACAAGATGATCGCTATCAACGATGTGGCCCCGGCGGCTCCTGTGCATGTGTTGTTGCTGCCTAAGGAGCATACTGCCAATATTACTACCGCAGAGCCTGAGCTGGTTGCCTACATGCTGAGCAAGGTGAAGCTGATTGCCGAGAAAACCGGCATTGCTGAAAAGGGCTTCCGTGTGGTCATTAACACTGGTGACGACGGCGGTCAAACTGTAAAGCATTTGCATATTCACATCATCGGCGGCAAAGTATTGGGTTGGCCTCCGTGCTGAAAATCTTGACAAATGTTGTCTTTTCCTGTATAATAGGTCAGTAAGTGTTTTTAGGTGGCAACATCTAATTACTTAATTTGCAGATACACTTCCCTAAGTGTGTGGAGGGAGGGAGAACAGATGGCAGAAATTAAAGTTGGCAAGAATGAAACTTTAGACAGCGCACTGCGCAGATTTAAAAGAGCAACCCAAAAGGCAGGCATTCTTTCTGAGGTAAGAAAACGCGAGCATTATGAAAAACCTAGCGTTGCCCGTAAGAAAAAATCCGAAGCAGCCAGAAAACGTAAGACCAGATAATTGGAGGCGGGCTGTATGTCTATAAAAGACCAATTAACTGCTGATATGAAGCAGGCCATGAAGGACAGAGAAGCAGGCAAGCTGCGCCTTAACGTCATTCGTATGGTGCGTGCTAATATTAAGAACGTTGAAATCAATGACAAAAAGGAACTCACCGATGATGAGGTTCTGGCTGTCTTGATGAAAGAGGTCAAAATGCGTCAGGACTCTTTGGAGGAATTCCAAAAGGCCGGTCGCGACGAATTGGTTGCCCAAGCCAAGGAAGAAATTGCTATTTTAAAGAAATATCTTCCGGAAGCTCTCAGTGATGACGAACTGAAAGCCATCGTAGCAGAGGTAATTGCCGCTGTGGGCGCTACCAGTCCCAAGGATATGGGCAAGGTAATGCCGGCTGTAATGGCCAAGACCAAGGGCCGTGCAGATGGCAAACGCATCAATGCTATCGTTCGTGAATTGCTCAAATAACCATAATAACCGTGTTGGAGAGATCTGACACGGTTATTTTATTGCGCTCATTTTTAGAGCAAAGAAAAACCGTAGTAGCCATGTGGGTCATGGTCACTACGGTTAGTTTGTTTTTTAGGCCTCCTGCCAGCCCTTGCACAGGTCCACCCAGCCTTGGCAATTGGAGGAA
This sequence comes from uncultured Phascolarctobacterium sp., assembly GCA_946002345.1. Taxonomy (GTDB): domain Bacteria; phylum Bacillota; class Negativicutes; order Acidaminococcales; family Acidaminococcaceae; genus Phascolarctobacterium_A. The sequence continues at coordinate 5,653 of CAMFZA010000049.1, forward strand.
TATTTTTCTAGTTCCTCACAGGTTAGCTCAATGGCGCTGTTAGAGCTGCCACAGGCAGGAAAGAAGGTAGTGAAGCGCTTTAGAGAAATGTCCAGGTAATCCTTTACACCTTCGTTGATACCAAAGGAGCAAACACCACCGATAGCATGCCCAATCATGGGCTCCACCTCATCGGCACTGAGCATTTTAGCTTTGCAGCCAAAGAAATGCTTATATTTGCTGTTGTCCACCTTAGCATCGCCTGCGGCAACGATGAGCACGCAGCTATTATCAGTGAGCTTAAAGGACAGTGTTTTGGCAATGCGGGCAGGCTCGCAGCCTGCGGCCTGTGCTGCCAGCTCTACAGTAGCACTGCTGGTGGGAAATTCAATAATTCTATCTTCTATATTAAATTGGCGCATGTAGGCACGTACTTTTTCAATGGACATGAGGGTTCCTCCTTAAAATCTATCTTTCCTAGCGGCCTTGCTCTAAAAAAGGTGCCAGCCTTTCTTCGTTAGGGGTTGCATAATAGGTGCGTTGATTTGTGAAAATTACAAAGCCTGGCTTGGCGCCGGCAGGCTTTTTCACATATCGGCGTTCCACGCAATCAACGGGCACGTTGCTTCCGCTTCTAGCCTTGCTAAAATAGGCGGCAAGCTCCACCGCCAAGGCAATATCCTCCGCAGTGGGGGAGGTAGATTTCATGATAACGTGGGAGCCGGGAATATCCTTGGTGTGCAGCCACAAATCCCGAGGTCCTCCCACCGTAAAGGTTACATAATCATTTTGTTTATTGTTCTTGCCAATGTATAAATCCACGCCCTCCCGCAGCTTTAAATGGAGGGGTTGGGATTTTTGCAGGGCTGTTTTTTTCTTTTTGCCTATTTCCCGAATGAGCCCTGCGGTGACCATTTCCTGACGAATTTCTTCGATTTCGTTTTTGGTTGTGGCGGTCAAAAGGGAGGCGTCCAGGCTGGCCAAATAGGTGAGCATGGACTCGGTGGCCTCAATTTGCTGACGCAGCTCGCTTTGAGCTCTTTTGTATTTGTTATACTTTTTGTAATAGGCCTGAGCGTTGTCGCTAGGGGAGAGGATGGGATTCAGCTTGATGGTTACAGTGTTGCCATCATAAATATTGACCAACTCAGCGCTACTTTGCCCCTTGTGCAGATGGTATAAATTGGCCATAATGGTGTCGGCCAGCATACGTTGGCCTTCGGCATCCTCGGCGTGGAGTAAATCCTCCTGCAGCGCATTTAGCTTGCGCGAGAGCTTAGCCGCTTCTGCTGTTACCAGCTTTTGCAGTTGCTCGTGCTGGGGTAGTTGGATGGGGGCTAGGCTCATGGCAAAGTTAATAGCGCTGTTAATGTCACCAAACTCTCGCACGCTAAGCTCTGAGTTGTTCACAAGAGGCGGTAGGGCGAGGATGGTCTTGACTTGATTAGTGCGTCCTACAAGAGCATACACGGGTTGCAGTGCTTCACCGTTTAGGCGCTGCTGTAGCTCAGTGATGCGCTGTGTCAAAGCGTGTTCTTCGGCAGGCTCAAGACGTACTGTTTGGGGCAGGATGTCCGCAGCGTCTAGGAGCTCGGTGGCTGTGGCCTTGCCTACGCCTGTGGTGGCATTTACAAAGGCTTTGGCAAAGGTGGCACTGGGTAGGCTGTTAGCAGTGCTCACAATCTCCGCTGGGTCTGCGGTCAATAAATTCAGGCCGGCTTGGGGCGGCGGCCCAACGTACTCCATTCCAGGCAGGATGGTACGATAGCTGCTTTGGGCCGCACCAATGTGTTTTAGGCTATCGATAATCACACCATCTTGTGTGAGAATCAAATTACTGTTTTTGCCTGTTAATTCACAAATGAGCTTTTTGGTAATAATTTTGCTGGATTGACCCAGCATATCGATTTCCAAGGTGATGATTCGGTCTAAATCACTTTGGTAAATTCTGGTAATACGTCCCTCCTCCAAATGCTTGCGCAGCAGCATGCAAAAGCTAGGAGGTGTTTCGGGATTTTCCGGTAGCTTGGCCGGGATATATAGGGCAGGACTACCACCATTTAAATCGGCCAAAAGGGCGCTGGTGTCCCGGCTGCGCCGCACTAAAAGCAGTACAGCATGGGGATTAGGCATATACACCCGGTAGATTTTGCTGCCCAAAAGCTCTCTATTCAAATTGTCCGTAACTAGCTTTAAAGTAATTCCTTCTAGATTCATAGCAAGACTCCCATGTCCTAGCTAGGTCGCAGCCTAAGCCTGCACTAGCCCAAGGCACTTTCTATCAAGTATTATGCTATATTATACTCCAGTAGCGCCCAAAAGGAAATAGGCTTATTTTCGCAAAAAATAGCCTAAAGCGTAGAAAAATGCTGAAATCAGGCGTAAAATATGGTATAATATCTTTTCAAGATAAGGGCATGGAAAGCCGCTTATCTATTGTCAACAAAACTCAAAATAGGCCTTTTTGGAGTTGGGAGGAAGCTCGTGTTAAAAAGTATGACCGGTTTTGGTCGCGGTGAATATGAGGACGCTGATTTTTCCATCACCGTGGAAATGAAAACTGTAAATCATCGTTATAATGAGGTGGCAATTCGCTTGCCTCGCTTTTTAAATCCCTTGGAGGACCGCATTCGCAAAACTATTTTAAAAACTGTGAGCCGCGGTCGTATCGACGTATTTATCAATGCTGATTATACCACCAGTGACAATTGCACTCTCAAGGTGGATAAGAACCTGGCTGCAGCCTATCATAAGGCATTGCAGGAGGTGGGCAAGGCTATTGGTGCTGATGAGATTGCCATCAACCAGGCCCAGGAAATTTTGTATATTTCTCGGTGTCAGGATGTTATCAATGTAAAAGAGGGCTTCTTTGATGTGGAAGGAGTTTGGCCCAAGGTGGAGCAAGCCGTGCGTCAGGCTTTGGAGAATCTGGTAGCTATGCGGGAAACTGAAGGTGGTAATATCTATGGTGACTTTATTTATCGTGCGGATTTAATTGCTCAAAAGCTGGCACTCATCGAGGAGCGGTCCCCCATGGTGGTGGATGAATATCAGGCTAAGCTTAGCGAGCGACTGACCAATCTTTTGGCTGAGCATAACATTGCCATGGAGCCGGAGCGTCTACTGCAGGAGGTTGCTATTTTTGCCGACCGGACCAGCATTACAGAAGAGATTGTGCGCTTAAAAAGCCACATTAAGCAATTTAAGACCATCATCGCTTCCGACCAACCGGTGGGACGCAAGCTGGACTTTTTGATTCAGGAATTCAATCGCGAGGCTAACACCATTGCCTCCAAGGCCAATGATTATACCTTGGCTCAGATTGTGGTAGAAATTAAAGCGGAAATTGAAAAAATCCGTGAGCAAATTCAAAATATCGAATAAGAGAGGAGTAGCAACGTGGATATTAAGCTAATTAATATCGGTTTCGGCAATGTGGTAGCCGCCAATCGGATCATTGCCATCATTAGTCCTGAATCTGCGCCTATTAAGCGCATTATTCAGGAAGCTCGTGATAAGGGTTTACTCATTGATGCCACCTATGGTCGTCGTACCAGAGCGGTGGTGGTTACTGACAGCGGTCATATTATTTTGAGTGCTGTTCAGCCGGAAACAGTTGCCAATCGTCTTATGCCCACAGATATAGAGGAAGAGGAGTAGGAAAATGGCTGTAGAAAAAGAAAATGTAACGCCTAAAGGGGTGCTTTTGGTAGTTTCCGGACCCTCTGGCGCAGGCAAAGGCACCGTTTGTCAAATGCTCAGAGCCCACCTGCCTGCTATGGGATATTCCATTTCTGTCACCACTCGCCAGCCCCGTGTTGGAGAGGTTGACGGCAAAAGCTATTTCTTTAAAACCGTGCCCCAGGTGCAGGATATGATTGCTAAGGGTGAGCTTCTTGAATATGCAGAGGTCTATGGCAATTATTATGGCACTCCCCGTAAATATGTAATGGAGCAGCTGGAAAGTGGTCGGGATGTGCTTTTGGAAATCGATATCCAAGGTGCGCTGCAAATAAAGAAGCGTTTTCCCGAGGGCGTTTTTGTCTTCATTGTGCCCCCTTCCCTGGATGAGCTCTCCGCTCGCATTTACAAGCGTGGTACTGACAGTAAAGAGGTTATCGAGCGGCGCATGGCTTCGGCTGCTAGCGAGTTGACCTATGCTGCCGAGTATGATTATATTATTGTTAACGATATTGCTGAAAAGGCCGCCAAAAAGGTGCTGACAATTATGGAAGCAGAGCGGTATCGGGTAGCCAGAACATATTTTATTGTTGATAAGATTTGTAAAGCTAAAAAATAAATTTACATTATGCAGCAGTATTCTGTGTGAACA
>CAMFZA010000050.1 GCA_946002345.1 uncultured Phascolarctobacterium sp.
GGTCTATCCGCACGCTCAAAGACGGTTACCAGATGACCAGCCTTATTAAGCTGATCCGCACAGGCCAAGCCTGCTGGTCCACTGCCTACCACGGCCACCCTTTTGCCCGTGCGTTTGGCAGGGATATTGGGCTTTACAAGGCCCTTATCAAAGGCGTTTTCAATAATATATTGTTCGATATTTTTAATGGTTACCGGAGCCGTTACCAGACCGGCATTGCAGGCCCCCTCACAGGGAGCAGGGCACACATGGGAGGTAAACTCCGGGAAATTATTGGTTTTATTCAGGCGAGCATAGGCAAAATCGTCCATGCCACGATATACTAAATCATTAAATTCAGGCATCAGGTTGTGTAGAGGACAACCGCTGACCATGCCATTCAAGGTCATGCCGCTGTGACAAAAGGGCACGCCGCAATCCATGCAACGGGCTGCCTGACAGCGCAGCTCCTCTGCGTGAGGCAGGCTACTGGTCTTGATTTCCTCCCAATCCTGAATGCGTTCTGCGCAAGGCCGTTGGCTAAGCTCCTGGCGCTTGTAATCCATAAATCCTGTCGGCTTACCCATTATGCCTTCACCTCCTCAAAAACTTTCAGGGTAGCTGCTTCCATATCCATACCCTGCTGCAGATAATCGTTGAGCTTTTCCATAACCTTCTTGTAATCCTTGGGAATAACCTTCACAAATTTGCTTTGGTATTGATTCCAGTTTGCCAAAATATCCAAAGCCAGCTTGCTGCCTGTGTATTCCGCATGGTTCAAAATCATTTTCTTGACGGTCAGGCTATCGTTAATGGCCTCCAAGGGCTCCAGTAAAACGATTTCCTTATTGCAATAGGAGGCAAAGTCGCCCTCTAGATCAAGCACATAGGCCACACCACCGCTCATACCAGCGGCAAAGTTGCGACCGGTTTTACCCAAAATTACTACGGTACCACCGGTCATATATTCGCAGCCATGGTCGCCCACACCTTCAATAACGGCGTTAACACCGCTGTTGCGGATGCAGAAGCGCTCACCGGCAATGCCGCGGATATAGGCTTCACCGCTGGTGCCACCGTAGAAGGCTACGTTGCCGATGATCACATTTTCGTGAGCGTTAAAGCGAGAATCATTATCGGGGTAGATGATAATTTTACCACCGGACAGGCCCTTACCCACATGGTCGTTGGCATCACCCTCCAGCTCCAGTGTTACACCCTTGGGCACAAAGGCACCAAAGCTTTGACCGGCACTGCCCTTAAAGTGCAGATTGATGGTGTCTGCAGGCAAGCCCTCCAAGCCATAACGACGAGTAATTTCGCTGCCCAGGATGGTGCCCACAACGCGGTCAGTATTTTTAATAGGCAGAGTAATGCGCACAGGCTTTTTGTTTTCCAGATTGCTGTGGCAAATGTCTAGCAGTTCCCGCATATCCAGTGATTTTTCCAGCTGGTGGTTTTGCTTTTTGGTGCAAACCTGGCTAGCGCCGGGCTCCACCTCGGGCTTATACAGCAGCGGGGACAAATCCAGGTTTTTGTTCTTCCAGTTTCGAGCCTTTTCCGGCTTCGGAATGAGCACCTCGGTGCGACCCACCATCTCGTCGATGGAGCGGAAGCCCAGCATGGCCATGTACTCACGCACCTCTTGAGCGATAAAGTGCATGTAGTTAACAATATATTCCGGTTTGCCACGGAAGTTTTTCCGCAGCAGGGGGTCCTGGGTAGCAATACCCATGGGACAGGTATTCAGGTTGCATACGCGCATCATGACGCAGCCAATGGCAATCAAGGGAGCGGTGGCAAAGCCGTATTCCTCAGCGCCCAGCAATGCAGCAATGATAACATCACGACCGGTGAGCAGCTTGCCATCAGTTTCCAGGGTTACACGGTCACGCAGATTGTTGAGGAGCAAAGTTTGGTGGGTTTCCATCAGGCCCAGCTCCCAGGGCAGACCTGCATGGTTGATGGAGGTACGGGGAGATGCACCGGTGCCACCGTCATAGCCACTGATGAGCACAACGTCGGCGCAGGCCTTAACAACACCTGCGGCAATAGTGCCCACGCCCACCTCGCTGACCAGCTTCACGCTGATGCGAGCACGGGGATTAGCATTTTTTAAATCGTGGATCAGCTCTGCCAAATCCTCGATGGAGTAAATATCATGATGGGGCGGAGGAGAAATCAGACCAATGCCGGCAGTGGTGCCACGGCATTCGGCAATCCAGGGATAAACCTTGCCGCCAGGCAGCTGACCGCCCTCGCCGGGCTTAGCACCTTGGGCAATCTTGATTTGGATTTCGTCCGCATTGACTAAATAGTTGCTGGTAACGCCAAAACGACCGGAAGCAACCTGTTTAATAGAACTGCGCTTGCTGTCCCCATTGGCCATGGGCTTGAAGCGGCTGGGATGCTCGCCACCCTCACCCGTATTGGAGCGACCACCAATACGGTTCATGGCGATAGCCAAGCATTCATGAGCCTCCTGACTTAAGGAGCCATAGCTCATGGCGCCGGTTTTAAAGCGATGGCAAATGCTCTCCACGCTTTCCACATCATCAATATCAATGGGCAAACGTTGGGGCGTAAAGGTGAGCATGCTGCGCAGGTTTTGATTAGCAAATTCACTGCCGCTCAGTTGCTCAGAAAATTCCTTATACAGCTTATAATCGCCCTTTTGGCAAGCCTGCTGCAGCTTCACAATGGTTTCAGGATTAATCATATGCTTTTCACCCTGATCCCTATACTGATAATGGGAGCCGGAGTCATAGCTAAAGAGGTCGATATCGCCCTCGACAAAAGCAGGCTCGTGGCGCATGGATACTTCCTTAGCGATTTCCTCCAAGCCAATGCCCTCCAGACGGGAGGGAGTGCCGGTAAAGTATTCATTAATTACAGCACTGCTGATGCCAATTGCCTCAAAGATTTGGGCACCGCGGTAGGATTGCACGGTGGAAATACCCATCTTGGACAAAATTTTAGCGATGCCATGGGTACAGGCGCTGATATAATTTTCTGTAGCCTTTTCAAAGCTAATGTCCAGCATGCCGTTGCTGCACATGTTTTCCAGTGTCTCAAAGGCCAGATAGGGGTTGATGCCGCTAACGCCATAGCCCAGGAGCAGTGCCATGTGGTGCACTTCACGGGGCTCAGCAGATTCGATAATAATGGAAGCACGCAGACGGGTGCCCTTTTTAATCAGATGATGATGCAGACCTGCACCAGCCAAGAGAGCCGGAATGGCAGCCTTCTCCTTGGAAATACCACGGTCGGAAAGGATGAGGATAACCTTGCCCTCTTCTATATATTTATCGGCCAACTCGAAGATTTCGTCCAAAGCCTTTTTCAGGCCAGCACCACCCTCAGCCACGTTATACAGCATGGGAATAGTGGCAGCTTCAAAATTGGGAATATGTCTTAATTTAGCCAACTCAATATTGCTCAAAACTGGGGACTCAGCACTGATCTGGTGGCAGCTTTCCGGCTGCGGGTCAATCAGGTTGAGCTCGGGACCAATACCGCTGGTAGTATCAGTGAAGACCTCCTCGCGGATGGCATCAATGGGCGGATTGGTTACCTGAGCAAAGAGCTGCTTAAAGTAGTTATAAAGTAATTGGGGCTTTTCGCTGAGTACAGCCAGGGGCGCATCGTTGCCCATAGCGCCCAAGGGGTCGATGCCCTTAACAGCCATGGGGCGCAGGAATTTGCCCATGTCCTCCATGGTATAGCCAAAGGCACGCTGACGCTGCAGCAGTGTTTGGGTATCTGGCACGGGCAGTTCACTGTTAAGCGGAATATTTTTCAGCTTAATGGAATGCTCCTTCAGCCACTGGCGATAAGGATGCTCGCTGGCGATTTGGTGCTTGATTTCGTCATTGCCAATGATGCGGCCCTGCTCCGTATCGATGACCAGCATACGACCGGGGCGCAGACGATCCTTTTTCACGATGGTGGAGGGATCAATATCCACCACACCCACCTCGGAGGCCAGCACAATGGTGTTGTCTTCTGTAATGTAGTAACGGGAGGGACGCAGGCCATTGCGGTCCAGTGCGGCGCAGATGGTGCGGCCATCGGTAAAGGCCATGGCAGCAGGGCCATCCCAGGCTTCAATAAGGGAGTTGTGATATTCAAAGAAAGCCTTCAAATCTGGGTCCAAATGGGGATTTTTACCCCAGGGCTCAGGAATCATCATCATCACAGCATGGGGCAGGCTACGACCGCTCATTACCAAAAACTCCAAGCAGTTATCAAACATGCCGGAGTCAGAGCCGGTTTCGTCGATAATAGGCATAATCTTGCTAATATCATTACCCCACAGGCTATTGCCGCACATGGTTTGGCGAGCACGCATCCAGTAGATGTTACCACGCAGGGTGGTGATTTCGCCATTATGCATCAAATACCGATAGGGATGAGCGCGCTCCCAGCTGGGGAAGGTATTGGTGCTGAAACGGGAATGGACCAGAGCCAGCGCCGTTTCCACGGAGCTATCCTCCATATCCACATAGAAGGTACGCAGTTGTTCGGTGGTCAGCATGCCCTTGTAAACAATGGTGCGGGAGGACAGGCTGGAAACATAAAAATACTTGCCGCCCCGAAGCTTGCCGTAACGAATATAGTTTTCGGCCTGACGACGGATGCTATAGAGTTTGCGCTCAAAGGCATTATCATCAATGTCCAGACGATCTAAAATGTTTTCGGAAGGTTTGATAAAAACCTGAGCCATGTAGGGCATGCTTTGACGGGACTTTTCACCCAAAACCTCGGGATGGACAGGTACAGTACGCCAGCCCAGTACGCTTTGACCATTGGCCTCCACAATACGCTCAAAGTGGCGCTCTACATTTTCTCTTTCTACAATGTCCGGAGGCAGGAAGATAAAGCCCACAGCATATTTGCCGGGCTCGGGTAAATCGATATCTAATTTCGCGCATTCCTTGACGAAGAAATTGTGCGGAATCTGCAACAGCACGCCGGCGCCGTCGCCGGAATTGGCATCAGCACCCTGACCACCGCGATGGTCCATATTATGCAGCACAACCAGCGCCTGCTTCAAAATTTTATTGGACTTCTTGCCATTGATATTGGCAACCACACCAACACCACAGGCATCATGCTCAAACCAAGGGTCATAAAGGCCCTGCTTAGCAGGTAGTGAAGTATTCATAAGCATTCCCCTCTCACACTAAAACTCAAAAAAGTGAAACTGTAATTTTAATTATAAGCTAGCCAAAAAGCAATTGCAAATTGTATACATGTATATTTTTATAAGGTCTTTGTATACTTATTATTGTAATCTTTAGAGTAAAAAATGTACAAAAATATCCCTTGCACAGATATTTGCGCAAGGGATTAGTGTACTATATATTTTAATAATGTTTACTGTTAAAGTTACTCTGTAGAGACGTTTGGGAGCAATGTAATAGTAGTCCTTTCTAAGATGCTTAGCGGAATCACAACGAAAAGCGTACTCAAAGGCTCCAACTTTTACTGTGCTTAGATTTGCTTGTTTTTCACTCTGTTAAAGAGAATGTGCATAACACCTGCTGCCTCATCGGGGAATTTAATGAGGATATCATTACCATCCTTGTGATGGAAGGTTACCAGATTGATATCATCAAAATCGGCACCCTTGATATCGTCCACCTTGATGGCCATAGCATTCTTTTGGCTCAAATAAATGATGCGGGCGTTGGTAATGATAAAGTGACCCAGCTCCAACAGAATAGTAGCCTCCTCCTTAATCTTCGGATGCTCCAGCTTTTCTCCCTTGAAACTAACAGTTTCATCAATATTAAACTTGCGGGTCAGTTCAAAATAGTTGTCCTCTCGCTCGATTTCTTTGTTTTGGCACAGACCACAGTTGACGGTAGCAAAGGCGTATTCACCCTTTTCCAAAGGCAGGTCCAGCTCCAGGGGCTCCAGCTTTTTGTTTTCGGCATCCCAAAGATTGCGATATTTTTGCAAAGCGTTGACAATATTATTTTTGAATTCATAGGGAATATCCAGCTTAGCACAATCATCCCTAAAGCCTGCTTCCTGCTCCGGACTATAACGGGCAACCTTCACAATATCCTCGAACAGTATATTGAAGTGAGCTTGGAAAACCTGCTTGCGCACGGATAGCCCATCCTCATAATCATAGCCAAAAAGCTCGTTCAGGCCATGAATATCCAGCTTTTCCGCACCGGTGATAATATTGCGACAACGCACGAAATAAGCGGCAGTTTTGGCACCCTTATCAGCCAACTTAGCCAAATGGGGCGGCAAGGCCAGCACCTCTGCCAGGTGAGCCAGCTGGGCAAACAGGGGCTCATCCTTAGTTAAAGCTTCGGTGAATACTACGTCAGCAAATTTACGGTAGATGCCACTGCGCTGTTGCACGTTTTCGTCGCTAAATTTTACGCCCCATTTTTTCAAGGCAGCTTGTACGTCGGCGGCAGTAATAGCATCCATATCCTTGGCATTGGCCAAGAGGTTGTTTAACTCCTTCCAGGCATTTTCAGCAGGCTTGCTGCCGAACATTTTTGAGAAAAAACCACATTGTTCCAGTTCTTGTATTTCGTAAGGCTTCACTTGTTTGGCTCCTTGCATGTAATTTTGAAAGTAATCTAAGTTATATTATACTGTAAAATAAGTGTGAAATAAAGCTGTTTTTTGAAAATAAAAATCCCCCGGAGCGTACTCCAGGGGAAGGAAGGGGTAAACCCATAACCTAAAAAAACAACCCCAGAGCGTACTCTGGGGAAAATTTTCTTTGGAGCTGGTGATAGGAATCGTATGTACCCCCTTGAGGGGTAAACCCACAACCTAAAAAATATCCCCGGAGCGTACTCTGGGGAAAATTTTCATGGAGCTGGTGATAGGAATCGAACCCACAACCTGCTGATTACAAATCAGCTGCTCTGCCTATTGAGCTACACCAGCATTACTAGACTATTATAAGGTATGCACCAGCTTTTGTCAAGAAGCAATGTTTTATAAAACACCCTTCCACCTAGCGAACAGCCACCAGGTCTTTTATTTTTCGCAGCCGCACACAAAATTCAGTGCGTCCACAGCACTCTGCTCCGGCTTTACCTTGGTCCAGGCGGCAGCCACCTTGCCTTCTTCATCAATAACATAAACAGAACGTACCACGCCCATGCTTACCTTGCCATAAAGCTTCTTTTCCTGCCAAACCTCATAAGCCTGCAGAGTAGTAAGCTCCGTATCAGAAAGCAAAATAAAGGGCAGCTCCTGCTTAGTCGCAAAATTCATGTGCGACTTGACGCTGTCCTTGCTGATACCGATAACCACTGCGCCAGCTTCCTCAAATTTAGCAAAGGCATCGCGAAAGGCCTGAGCCTGACGGGTGCAGCCAGGAGTGGAATCCTTGGGATAAAAATATAGCACAACCTTCTTGCCAGCAAAATCCTTGAGGCTGACCAGCTTGCCTTCCTTATCCGGCAGAGTGAAGGCCGGAGCCACACTTCCAATTTCTAACATATGTATCAACTCCATTTACAAAGTATTACTGCTATTCTAGCTAGCTACAGTATACCACATTCCCCCAGCTTCTGCAGTTATTTCTTGGACAAAGTGGTCTCGATGGGTACAAAAAAAACCGCACCCTTTTGTGGATGCGGATTGGTTTTGTTGATTAGATAGCTTCTTCAACAGGATATACAGAGATTTGGCGTTTATCGCGGCCCTTGCGCTCGAATTTTACGCGACCTTCGATAGTAGCGAAAATGGTGTAATCCTTACCCATGCCAACATTGTTGCCGGGATGGAATTTGGTACCACGTTGACGAACGATGATGCTGCCAGCGGTTACCAATTGGCTGTCATGAGCCTTGGTGCCCAAACGTTGCGCGTTGGAGTCACGACCGTTGTGGGAACTACCGGTACCTTTTTTATGTGCATGTAATTGCAGAATAATTTCAAACATTACTTTCACCTCCTATGTTCTTGGATGCGAACATATTGCGGACACTGACGGGCAATGGATTCCACTCCATAAACCATGGTTTGGAGAATCGCCTCCGTCAGGTCAGTAGGAGCACTGTTCAATGCTACCTCTAAAATACCGTCCTCCTGATTAACGCTGTAGGACGGAGTAAGCTTCAAATGTCTTTCCAAGCCAAGCAAGGGGGCCTGTGTCAGAGCAGAAACGGCACTACAGACTATGTCCATGCCCTCCTGCGCATAACCAGCATGACCACTGACCCTATAGCCAGCTATCATACCCTGCTTATCCTTGAAGATATCGACCTGTACCATTGCTATTAAGCGTTGATGGAAACGATTTCAACAGCAGTGAACGGTTGACGATGACCTTGACGTTTACGGTAGTTGGATTTAGCTTTGTATTTGAAAACGAAAATTTTGTCAGCTTTGCCGTGTTCTACAACTTTAGCAACAACCTTTGCGCCTTCAACTACGGGCTTGCCAATCTTTACGTCAGCGTCGTTAACTACGGTCAGAACTTCTTCGAAAACAACTTCAGCGCCAACTTCTGCGTTCAGTTTTTCAACTTGCAGGGTTTCGCCTTCGCTAACACGGTATTGTTTGCCGCCGGTTTTGATAATTGCGTACATCTATTGCACCTCCCTTAATGATAGACTCGCCAAATACGGTACCCACTGCCAGAGCAGCGGAATTTACAAACCTCTCTGCGCGGTTGGGGACGGACTAAAACAGTCCATACTGGAATATTTTACCAATAATGACCTTATTTGTCAACACCAGTATTATCCAAAATCATAAAACTTTCCACATGCAGGCTGGCATCACTTTCCACCTTAAGGGCGCAGGCCAGCTCCCGCTCCCAAGCCCGAATATCCTTAGCTAGCAGCCACTGGGCCAGCCAGGGGTTAGCCACAATGAGTAAACTTTTGGCGCTGCCACGCTGCTTGAGCAGCACCCGCAGGCGACGCTTCACCTCTAAAGCCAAGGTTTCGCGGCTTTGCACCCTTCCACTGCCATCGCACACGGGGCAAGGCGCATAAAGCACGCTGGACAGGTTTTGGCGAGACTTTTTGCGAGTGATTTCCACCAAATTAAGCACGGTGATATCCTGCACCTTGGGATGCATTTTATCCCCGGCCAAGGCTGTATGCAGCACATTGAGGATTTCCCTTTTGTGCTCCTCCGTATGCATATCGATAAAATCCACAACGATGATGCCACCAATGTCGCGCAATCGCAGCTGACGGGCAATTTCTCGGGCAGCCTCCCGATTGATTTGCATAATGGTCTCTTCCAGATTTTCGCGACCACTAAATTTGCCACTGTTCACATCGATAACGGTCATGGCCTCGGTGTAATCGATAATCAGGTAGCCACCGCTTGGCAAGGGCACCCGCTTATCGGAAATACCAGCCACGGCTTCCTGTTGCTGGTTATAGGTAAAAATATCCTCCAGCCCCTGATACAGGGTGAGGCGAATATTTTTCGCCTGGGGTAGCTGCTGCAAAAGCTCCTCCACCCGCTTATAAGTGTTCAAATCGTCGATAACGATTTCCTCCAGCTCCGGGCGCAGATAGTCCCGCACAATCCGAATGGGTAAATCCAACTCCCTCCTTAGCAGGCAGGGAGCCTTGGCCACCCGTTGCCGAGCCTCCAGCACCCGCCAGGCGGCAGCCAGCTCGGCCACATCCTGGGCCAACAGCTCATCGCTGACTCCCAGAGCGGCAGTGCGCACCACCACCCCCATACCCTGGGGGCGCACCTGGTTATAGATTTTATTCAAGCGTTCTCTTTCACTTTTATCAGTAATCTTGCGGGAAATACCCACATAGTCCGCCTGGGGCAAAAGCACCGCATAACGACCTGGCAGCGTCAGCTCCCGGGTAGCTGTAGGTCCCTTAGTACCCCGGGCATCCTTGGAAATTTGCACAATCAGGCTTTGGCCCTCGGTCACATCCATGGCAACGCCTAGATACAGAACAGCAGTTTGCTCTAAGCCTAATTCCACAAATCCCGCCTGAATCCC
>CAMFZA010000051.1 GCA_946002345.1 uncultured Phascolarctobacterium sp.
TTTAGATGTTGTCACAATGCTCGGTTGCCAAGATAGTAAAGGTATTTTTATTGTAGGCGATCAGCCCCTCCTCCTTCATCCGAGCCAACTCCCTGGTCAGAGCACTGCGATCCGCATCCAGATAATTAGCCAAATCCGTACGGTTGAAGGGAATCGTAAATTGTCGACAGTCATTGTTCCGAGCTTCTTGTTCCAAATAAGCCAAAATCTTGCTGCGCAAGGTCTTTTTGCAAAGGATTTCGGTCTTTTCAATCAGGCGCGTATTATTATCTGCCAAAGTAGACACAATATTACACATGAGTCTTTGGGAAGCTTTGCTGGCAGTATTAACTTCAAAAAGCGCTCTCCCCAAGGGCAGCATGAGAATCTCACTATCGCTAGCCACAAAATAGCTTACCACACTGCGATCCCCCAGCTTACCTAAAAAATTTTCAGCAAAGACGGAACCAGCACCCAAATTGGCAATAATGGATTTTTCACCCCAAATATCCTCTTTAATCATCTGTACAGTGCCTTCTAACACCACGCACAGGTTTTCCACACAGTCTCCTGCCAAATAAATATAATCGGATTTGGGAAAATGCTTAATCAGTCCATGGAATCTTTGTAATACCTCACTGATTTCCTCCCTCTCCAAGCCATGGAATAAAGGTATGTCCATAAAGTTGGGGATAAATATTTTGGCTGCCATAGCCTTCACCTTCCTCTATTGTTTCTGCTTCTGCTTTCATTATGCCAAAGAGGAACGTCTCTGTAAATATTTAGTAATTAAAGTAAGCATTATGTAATTATGTTGCACACGCAACACTCTCTTCATCATAATCATTTTCTTGATTGGTTATAAATATGTCCGACTAACAGCAAAAAGCCCCTGCCAAATTTGACAGGGGCACAGCTTCATAGCTTATTTAAAAAGATTCTTTATTTTATTAAGAAAGCTTTTTTCCTCAGGGTTAATATTGTCCTTGCTAATGGTTTCAAAGGCACGCAAAGCATCCTTTTGCTTGTCGCTGAGCTTGGTGGGCACAACCACCTTGATGCGTACCAACTGGTCGCCACGTAGGCCACCGCGCAGGCTGGGAATACCCTTGCCCTTCAAACGCAGCACCTTGCCGGGCTGGGTGCCCTCAGGCACCTTCATGGTTACCTGACCATCCAGTGTGGGTACCTTAATTTCAGCGCCAAGTGTGGCTTGGACAATGTTGATAGGTACCTCGCACAGTACAGTGGTGCCATCACGTTCAAAGAACTTGTGCGGCTTCACGTACAGATATACGTACAGATCACCGCTAGGTCCGCCCTTTGCACCGGCTTCGCCCTCGCCTGCAACACGCAATCTGGAGCCATTGTCCACACCGGCAGGAATCTTTACCTTCAGATGCTTGTTCTTCTTTACAGTGCCTTTGCCACGGCATTCCTTACAAGGCTGGGATACAATCTTGCCCTCCCCATGGCATTTGGAGCAGGGACGCTCGTTGACCATTTGGCCGAACATAGTGTTCTGAGTAAAGCGTACATAACCGCTGCCATGGCATTCAGGGCAGGTTTCTACCTTGGAGCCAGGCTCAGCGCCAGTACCATGGCAATGGTCGCAGGCCTCATCACGGTAAAGGTTGATTTCCTTTTCAATGCCAAAGGCAGCCTCTTCAAAGGTGATTTCCAAATCAAAGCGCAGGTCAGCACCACGCTGAGGACCAGCATTGCTGGCACGACCGCTACGTCCACCCTGGCCGCCGAAGAACATATCAAAAATATCCTCCATACCGCTGCCACTAAAGCCGCCAAAGCCACCGCCAAAGGGATTGCCACCGGGACCACCACCCTGTTGGGCCTGCTCAAAGGCATCAGGACCTAATTGGTCGTATTGGGAGCGCTTGGTTTCATCGGACAGCACGCTATAGGCCTCGTTGACCTCTTTGAATTTTTCTTCGGCCGCCGGATTGCCTGTTTTGCGGTCGGGATGGTATTTCAGGGCCAGTGTACGGTATGCTTTTTTTAATTCGTCCGCAGTGGCAGTCTTAGAAACGCCAAGGACTTCATAATAATCTCGTTTAGCCATAATTTGGCCTCCATTTATATATTAAGTTAGTGCCCAAAAGCTTTTGGTGAGCCATTGGGCACTATCATAGTAAATATCAATTCTATGGACCGCATAGAATGTGCCAGATACGAGGCGCGGCGACGCAGACGTATTAATAATACTTCAAGGAGCCGCAACGAAGTAGATGGTGCATTATAGGCGGTCGCTATAGAACTTCTTACTTTTTATCGTCTACGACTTCGGCGTCTACTACATCGTCATCATGTTTTGCGCCGCCTTGTGCGCCAGCGCCTGCACCAGGAGAACCTCCAGCCACCTTTTCCGCTTCCGACTCCAAGTACACCTCTTCGCTCAGCTCATACATCGGTTTAGTCAATGCTTCAGTATCAGCTTTAATCTTAGCCAAATCATCACCCTTTACGGATTCCTTCAGGGTGTCAACGGCAGCCTTAACCTTAGCAATCAGGTCATCCTTGCCTTTGCCTTCCATGTCCTTCATGGTCTTTTCGGCTTGGTAAATCAGGTTGTCGGCTTGGTTTTTAACCTCAACGCCTTCCTTACGTTTCTTATCGGCTTCAGCATTAGCTTCAGCTTCTTTTACCATTCTATCTACTTCGTCCTTATCCAAGGTGCCAGAGGAGGTAATAGTAATCTTTTGTTCCTTGCCAGTGCCCAAATCCTTAGCGCTTACGTTAACGATACCGTTAGCATCAATATCGAAAGCAACTTCAATCTTCGGTACTCCACGAGGAGCAGCGGGGATGCCGCTCAGCTCGAAGCGACCCAAGGTCTTGTTGTCGGCAGCCATTTCACGTTCGCCTTGCAGAACATGGATATCAACGGAGGGTTGATTATCTGCTGCAGTGGAGAATACTTGCTTCTTGGAGGTAGGAATAGTGGTGTTGCGGTCGATAATCTTAGTGAAGACGCCACCCAAGGTTTCGATACCCAAGGACAGCGGAGTTACGTCCAGCAGCAGTACGGAACCAGTGCCTTCTTCGCCAGAAAGTACGCCAGCTTGAATAGCAGCACCTACAGCAACGCATTCGTCCGGGTTTACACCTTTATAGGGCTCCTTGCCCATGAATTTCTTAATAGCAGCTTGTACAGCGGGGATACGAGAAGAACCACCAACCAGAACGACCTTGGAGATGTCGCTGCTGGACAGGCCGGCATCGCTCATAGCTTGGCGAACAGGGCCCATGGTGCGTTCTACCAAATCAGCAGTCATAGCTTCGAATTTAGCACGGGTCAGGTCCATATCCAAATGTTTCGGGCCATCAGCACCTGCAGTGATGAAGGGCAGGTTAATATTGGTGCTCATTACGCCGGACAGCTCGATTTTAGCTTTTTCTGCAGCTTCACGCAGACGTTGCATAGCCATACGGTCGCTAGACAGGTCAATGCCTTCAGCCTTCTTAAATTCTTCAACCATCCAGTCCATGATTTTCTTATCGAAGTCATCGCCACCCTGATGGGTATAGCCATTGGTTGCCTTTACTTCGAATACACCATCGCCTACATCCAGAATGGATACGTCGAAGGTGCCGCCACCCAGGTCATATACCATGATGGTATGGTCATCGGTTTTGTCAATGCCATAAGCCAGAGATGCAGCGGTAGGCTCGTTGATAATACGCAGTACTTCCAGACCGGCAATTTTGCCTGCGTCCTTGGTTGCCTGACGTTGGCTATCGTTGAAGTATGCAGGAACGGTAATAACTGCTTGGGTTACCTTTTCACCCAGATAAGCTTCAGCGTCAGCCTTCAACTTTTGCAGAATCATTGCGGAAATTTCTTCCGGAGAGTATTTTTTATCATCGATGGTTACACGATAGCTGCCCTCGCCCATATGACGTTTGATGGAGCTAATAGTTCTGTCAGGATTGGAAACAGCCTGACGTTTTGCCAATTGGCCAACCAGACGCTCGCCGTTTTTAGCAAAGCCAACTACGGACGGGGTCAGGCGGGAGCCTTCTTGGTTAGTGATAACGGTGGGTTCGCCACCTTCCATTACAGCAACAACAGAGTAACTAGAACCAAAGTCAATACCAATTACCATCGACATTTTTTAATCCTCCTAACGCGACTGTCGATAAAGCATCATCTGCTTCACAATTTTTCGTCGAGGTACCTCTAGTACGACTCCTCAAAATTGCTCGCATCTAATACTTTCTCACCAGTCTTGTTCGCAAAATATTTTAATAAGTTTATATGTAATCTATTCATTCGCGTTAACGCGAACCTTACTATGACGAATTACCTTATCGCCCAGCTTGTAGCCCTTTTCGAAGACCATATCAATGATTTCGTCCTCTAGTTCCGGGTTATGGCCACGCATTACAGCTTCGTGCAGCTGTGGGTCAAATTTTTGGTCCTGGGCCGGAATTTCTTCTACCTTTAATTCGCTAAAGGTAGCTTCAAATTGGCGGCGAATCTTTTGCATGCCAGTAATAACGCCTTCCATATCGGTGGCCTTGGCAGCACTTGCTTCCGCACGCTCAAAATTATCCAACACCTTCAAGAACTTACCCACAACGCCGGCGGTAACAAAGGTGGAAAGCTGTTCCTTCTCGCTAGCGGTACGACGGCGGAAGTTCTCAAAATCTGCCTGCAAACGCAGCAGACGATTGGTTAATTCTTCAATCTTCACATCCTTGGGGTCCGGCTCCGCCTCTTGAGCGGTCTCCTCCTTGGCCTCTTCCTTAGCTTCAGCCTTTTTTTCGGGCTCAGCCTCTTCAGCGGTGGCTTGCTGCTTTACGTCGGCATCTGTGGTAGCTTGCGCTTCCTCCTGCGCCATGGTGTCTTTTACATCATTCTCTTGCAAAGCACTTCCTCCTTTTGTTTCTATTTACTATTTTCATGCTCAAACATGGTTTTCAAATACTTATGCAGATAATCCATTACGGAAATTACCTTGCCATATTCCATGCGTGTGGGCCCCAGCACTGCCATGGTGCCCACTATCTTACCATTGAGACGGTAGGTAGCCTGAACCATACTGCAATCCTGAATCCCGGAGAACTTGTTCTCACTGCCAATGGTAACCCTTAGACCGCTATCCTCACCGGACTTAAGCAGGTCACGCACCACGCGCTCCTCCTCTAAAATGCCCAGCAAATTGCGTACACGCTCCACATCCCGGAACTCCGGTTGATTCAGGAGCTGCTTAGTGCCACCCAAGAATACCTTTTGCTCCATGTGCTTATTACGCATGCGCCGAATGGAATGCACCAAAGATGTAAAGAGCAGCTTGTCATCAGAAATATTGCTGTGCACTACCGCAAGCAATTCCTCACTGATGTCTGCCAACTCCTTGCCCTCTAACAGGCGGCTGATTTTGCCGGCTAAGTAATCCAACTCTTCCGGTCGCATGCCCAAGGGAACCTCCACAACGCAATTATCCACGTTACCGTCATCAGTAATGATGCACAGGATGGCATGGTGCTCATCCAGAGGCAAGAACTTCATATAACGGAACCTAGCTCCTGCATCCCGATTGGCCAAGACCATGGAAACATTTTGGGTCATACGGGATAAAATCTTGGCTGTGGACTGGAAGATTTCATCAAGACTTCTGCGTCTTTCGTTAAACCAACCATTAATCAGTGCTCTTTCATTATCAGAAAGGGCGCCAGGCTCAATCAGTGAATCTACATACAGCCGATAGGCTTGAGCCGAGGGTACACGTCCTGCTGAGGTGTGGGGCTGCTCCAAATATCCCAAAAGCTCCAAATCACTCATCTCATTACGGATGGTAGCGGGGCTCAGTCCCAAATCATATTTGCGGGCAATGGTTCTGGAGCCAACAGGCTCAGCAGTAGAAATATAATCCTCAATTATGAGCTGGAGAATTTTTTTCTTTCTATCATTTAGCATATTCCCACCTCATTTAGTTGTTAGCACTCATATCATTGGAGTGCTAACATCTTGGTATAAGAATAGCACTCCCATTCTTTATTGTCAACAGCTTTTTGTAAAAAAAGCACATCGTCACAAAGATTTCAAATCTCGTGACGAAGTAGGTTTAAGTATGCTTATTATACGGGACCCAATTTAATAGCACTAGCGTAGGTCAGGAAGCAGAAGGCAACAATCCACCACATACCAATGAGGGGCAGCACGAAGCGAGCCCATTTTTTATAAGGCACACCGGCCATGGCCAAGTAAGACATGGTCGCACCGCTGGCTGGAGTGATGCAGTTGGTAAAGGCATCGCCAAAGGTAAAGGCAAAGACTGCAGTTTGGCGAGTGAGGCCAACCAAATCGGCCAAGGGAGCCATAATGGGCATGGAAATAGCAGCCTGACCGGAGCTGGAGGGTACCAGCAGATTGAAGCAGTCTTGAATAATGAACATACCGAAGGCAATGATGGAGGAAGGGAAAATATCCAGCATGCCAGCCAGATAATGAATAATAGTATCCATAACCTTGGCATTATCCAGCAAAATAGTAGCAGCCTTACACATGGCTACAGCCAAGCAGGGCAACATCATGCCCTTGCAGCCCTCCATAAAGGCATCACAAATATCGTTGGGCTTCAGGCCACAAATAATGCCGGACAGGATACCCATAATAATAAAGAGAGCAGAAATCTCATTCATATAGAAATCATACTTCAATACACCAAAAATAATACCCACAAAGTTCAGGCCTAACAAAGCCAAGCATATGGCCTGACGGGTGGTCAACTCCGGATTTTCCTCCAGATTAATAGTGTTGGCCTTAGCACGGTCCAATTCATAAACCGGGCTGCTGGCGGGGTTCTTCTTTACTTTATATGCATGGTACATCACATAGGAAATGTTCAAAGCCAAAAGCACGAAGAAAATGCCTACGCGATAGGGCAAAGCGGAGAAAATGGGCACGCCGGCAATACCCTGAGCCACACCTACAGAGAAAGGTTGGGTGCAGCCTGCGCCATAGCCTGCTGCTACAGAGCAAAAGAGCATGCCCAAGGCAGTGATAGAATCAAAGCCCAGTGCCAGGGCAACACTTACTACCAGCGGCGTGAAAGCCAAATATTCTTCGTTGCAGCCTGCCAGTGTAGAAAAGGTTGCCAGTGTGGTCATCAGCACCGGAATGAGCAAAATGCTGTGGTTGCGCATCTTTTTTACCAAGGTGCTTAAGCCTGCAATAATAGCGCCAGTCTTGGCCAAGATATTTAAGGAACCACCTACCATGAACAGGAAGGCGATAATGCTAATACCACCCTTAAAGCCCTTATTCACAACAGTGAAGAAATCCATAAAGCCAGTGGGCTTTTGAGCCACATAGTGGAATGTGGCAGGGTCCACGACCATTTTACCGGTGTGCACATCCTTCACTCGGTCATAAACACCGGCAGGAATCACATAGCTGGCCACAGCGCAGAGCACAATTACGCAAACCAATATCAGCACTGGACTGGGCGCTTTAAAGACCTTAACATCATCTTTCTTACTCATCGTTCATCTCTCCTTAAAATTACTTTGCAAAATTAGCTACGTAGTCTTCTATTTCCATAATGCAGGCTAGAGCGATAATCCAGCGGCGGAAAAAGCTTTCTACGCTCGCATATTCCTCCTTGGTATGGGCCCCTGCACCCTGACCACCCATGGAGCAAATAGTGGGAACACCCACGCTAGCAAAATATGCCGCATCGGACATACCACCCACATAGATGGGTGCAGCAGCAGGATAGCCATACTTGGTGGCTACGCTGTTAATGTAATCTAGCAGCTTGTGGTTGGCCTCGCTTTCCTCAAAGGATGGCATGGGATTAACGAATTCCACCTCTGTAGTGGTGCCATCGATATAGGTTTTAGAGCAAACCTCAAGGATTCTTTGCTTAATATATTCCATATGCTCCAGCTTTTTATAACGCACATCCAGCTCAGCATAGCATTTATCGGGCACCGCATTGGAAACCATACCACCGCGAATAACATCCACGCTTACGGTCAAGCCCTCGTCATAAATGGTTAAATCCTGCAACAGGGGCAGCTTGTAGCTCATTTCAATAATAGCGTTGCGACCCTTAAGATAATCATTGCCAGCATGGGCCGCTACTCCGTGCACGGTAATATGGCAATCCATACCGCCCTTGCGGCCTACTGTAAGGCAGTTATCCATGCGGCCGCTTTCCATATTAAAGCAGCACAGCGCTCCCTTACCCTCCTGCATCAGCAGCTCATCGGTAATGCCAGGGCCATGGCTATTTTCCTCATCGCCCACAATGATTACCTTTACTGGACGCTCAGTATAGCGAAAATGCTTCAAGGCCACCATAAGATAAAAGATTTGGGCAATACCATTTTTCATATCCACTACGCCGGGTCCATAAGCAAAGCCATCCTTAATATGAAAGGGATCCTGAGGATAGGAGCCAGAGGGAAAAACAGTATCACAATGACCTGTCAGCAAAATCGGCGCCTTGTCAACATCCTTATTCAGCTCGGCAATCAGCATGTTGGCGCTACCCTTGGTGTCCACTAAATGGCAGTCAATGCCCTCCACTTCAAAATGCTTTTTCAAAAAATCAATGACACGGTTAACCTTCTCCACCTCAAAAGAGCCTGCCTGCATGTTGACCAAGCTCTCCCAAAAAAGCAGCATCTCGTGCTTATTCTTGTCCACAAATTCTCGTAGCTCTGCAATTGGTGCAATCATCTTTTTACCTCTCTACCAAAATCTTTTTCTTTATCATTTTAACATAATAAAGTCAATGAATAAAAAACACCTTTAATATTCTACTAAACATCTACCCACTTGTCAAATAAGGAAATGTGACTCTTGCAACAAAAAAGCTTCCTCTTACCCAAGGCAGTAGGAAGCTATGCAATATACATATATCAATAAAAAAAGTATTAAGCATCGACAAATATGGCGAAAATCTGATTACCTAACTCCATACCGGCCTCTGTAAGCAAAAGGCGTTCTCCAGCTGCGTCATAAAGCACAAATCCTTGGTCAATAAAGGGCGCAAGCTCCTTTTGGTAACGCTGCCAAACATCCACACCAAAGCGAGCCTTGGCTTCAGCCAAATCTGCTCCAGCTGCACGTCGCAATCCCATGAACATGAACTCCTCCAGCTGCTGCTGAAGAGTTAAGCCTTCAAGTGTATAAAGCTCACTAGTACGCCAATTGGTCGGCGTTAAGGCCTGTGCAGCGGCGATATATGCAGGGACAGTGCTAGCATCGGTGCGGCGCAAGGCCTTTTCCATACCGCAGGCCCCAGCTCCAAAGGCTATATAAGGATGATATTGCCAATAAACAGTGTTATGCCTGGAATATTGTCCATTTTTAGCATAGTTGGAGATTTCGTAGCGCTCAAAGCCTGCTTTGGCAAGCAATCCCTGAACCAGCTCGTACATATCCGCAGCAATGTCCTCGTCTGGCAGCACCATGCGACCAGAGTTTACCAAATGTTCCAAAGGTGTCCCCTCTTCCACAATGAGACCATAAACCGACCCATGCTCGATTCCCGTAGCTTGTCTTGCTGGATTTTGTTTGGTTGTAGCTGTGTGAGTTTTTCTTCTTGGCTGTTCTTGTTTTCCTTAGGTATACCATAAATAAGGTCGCAGCTAATACGCGCAAAGCCAGCGGCTCGGGCCATATCTATAGCTTCCAAGGCTTCTTGAGCACTGTGAATGCGACCAATAGCACGCAGCTCTTTATCCTGCAGGGACTGAACGCCGAAGCTAATGTGGTCAAAGCCAACTGCACGCAAGCGCTTAAGCTTTTGCAAATCCGCAGTGCCCGGATTCACTTCAATGGTCGCCTCAGCTGGCTTGTGCCAAAAGCCGCAGGACTTCAAAGTACTCACAATACGCTCAAGACAGTCAATCGC
>CAMFZA010000052.1 GCA_946002345.1 uncultured Phascolarctobacterium sp.
CCGGGCACACTGAAAAATACCTCCCCTGGCACCTCCCTCCACCAGCTCCCGCTGCATGGGCGTAAAATGGTTGCGCAGCACTCGACTTTTCACCAGCTCGCCCATGGCGGGATGAAAGGGCCCGGCTACTATATTGCCTGCTGCACATAGTTCCTCATCCGGCTGCAGGCCTATGCGAATGACCTTAATGCCGGCTTGAGTCAGAGTTTTATAAAGGTAGGCGCTTTGCTCCACTGCCTCCTCTAAGCTTATGGGCACGAAGACGCCCTGCTCATAGCTATGAGCTAAAGGAGTATCCTTGATAACTAACAGCGGATAGATGCGGGCAATATCGGGTCGCAGCTGAGCCACCCTGGCAGCAGTATCCTGCACGCTGGCAAAGTCCTGCCCCGGCATGCCCACCATCAGCTGAATGCCAGTTTTGAAGCCATACGCTTTTAACTGCTTGTGGGCAGTATAGACTGCTTCAACAGTATGCCCGCGCTCTGCTTTTTGCAAAACAGCATCATCCAGGGACTGCACACCCAGCTCCACCAGCTCCACCCCATGCTCCCTCAGCAGGGATAACACCTCAGCATTGATGTAGTCCGGTCTAGTGGAAAGGCGTACACTGCCAATAATCTCCTGCTCAAGAAGTTCATCAGTTAATGCCAAAAGCTGCTTTTGCAAGTCCATGTCTAAGCCGGTAAAGGAGCCACCGTAAAAGGCAGCTTCGTTAGCCTTACTAGGTCGCAGCCACTGCAGCCAGCGCTGAATTTGCGCCTTGGCACCGGGCAATGCGGCTGTTTTTTGCCCACTAATAGTCCTTTGATTACAAAAAACGCATTGATGGGGACAGCCGGCATGGGGAATAAAAATTGGTAAAATAGCCATAATACTTTCCTTTATATGACAAGAGCAGGTATTGCGAGCGCATAGCAAAGCATTTTAGTCATCCTCAAAATACTCCTTCACTCCACAATACCTGCCTATAACTCGCGCTAGTGTAGCTCTTGCTCCACAGCCTGCTTAGTCAAAATAGCCTCAATGACCAGGGCTACCCCGTCATGATCATTGGAGGCAGTCACGATCTTGGCCTGGTTTTTGACCACATCCTTGGCATTGCCCACAGCCACGCCAATACCGGCATGGGCAATCATCTTCACATCGTTGTTGGAATCGCCAATACACATGATTTCCTCCGGCTTAATGCCATAGCTGGCCGCCACAGCTTTTACTGCTTCCCATTTATTGATGCCCGGCTCCATAAGCTCTAAAAAATTATCCTTGGAGCTGGTCACATCCAGCTTGCCCTTGAACTTGGCAGCAAAATCCTGCCACACAGCCTGAAACTCCTCTGCCTTCGTCATGACGAGAATCTTATAGGGTGCTTCCTCCGTATGATAAACAGCATCTCCAATAGCCGTGGTCTGGATGCCACTGATTTTACTGTACATGCGTGAGCATGCGTTTTCCGTATGAATCAAAATGCTGTCACCCACATAAAGCTGCAAATAATAGCCCTTCTCCCGGCAATAGGCCAACACCTCATTGGCGGTGGACAAGGTCATTTTATGCTCATACAAGACCTTGCCGCTTAAGCTGCCCTTGACCAAGGCGCCGTTGTAGGTTACCAAGGGCACATCCAGACCAAGACGCTCTGCATAAGGACGCACGGATACATACATTCTGCCCGTTGCCAAAAGGAATATCTTCCCTTGAGCCAAAGCACTTTTTATAGCAGCCTCATTGCGCGGAGAGATTTGACATTGACTATTTAAAAGCGTATCGTCCATATCACTGGCGATAAGTTTAATTTCCATTACCAGCATTGCTCCTTTTTCTAATCAAAATTTCCAAGACAATACCCACCAAAGGATATAGCAAAAGCAAGAATACCAAATGAGGCAGCGTTGTATGCATGGTGTAGCCCGGCATGAGCTTGGCCAAGGTAATCGCACCCTCCCAAACAAAGGCCGCCACAACTACTATAGCCTTGGCCAAATCAGTATACATATGCAAGGCCTCTGCTAGTTCCCCTTGCTTAAAGGGCTTGCTCACAATGAGCCACATCAATCCTAAGCCCATATTCACAATAAAGCCCTCTATAAAGGCACCGGCCACCAAGCCACCCAAGGTTACAACCTCCAGCCAGTTGGTGCCATATTCTACCAAAAAAAAGAGCACACTTAAAGTCAGCCACATGGTGGCCCAATTATAAAACCTTTCTTTCATAACATCACCATGGCTCATTATAACACAAAAACCTGTTTCTGAAAACTTTATTATTGTTGCATTAGCTAATCAATGGTATAATTAATTATTACCAGACAATTAGGAGTTAGTATCAGCAAAACCCAAAATTTGCCAGTATTGAGTACTGGATTCTTGGTTATGCTGTTGCTGTGTTGATGATTTGTTTTGGAAAGGAGCAAATGTATGAAAAGAAGCGAAAAATTTCGTCAAGCCAACAGGGAAGCTCAGGCAACCTGCCTGGCGGCGGCGGCCGTCATTGTCTTTTGGTGCCTGGCCGGCTTTGGCTTAGCTGATAGCGATATTACCATTCTCCACACTCCCTTATGGGTTTGGGGTGGCTGCGTTGGCACCTGGTTTTTTGCCATCCTTGTGACCATTTTCCTCACCGAAAAGGTCTTTAAAAACTTTGATTTAGATAGCAAGGAGGAAGAAAAATAATGGGCAATATTTTGAATCTTCTTCCTGTGCTCCTGTTCCTGGTGGGCATGCTGGGTATCAGTGCTTATATTCAACGTACTTCCCACGAAAATCGTCAAAAGGACTTTGCCAAGGATTATTTCATCGGCGGTCGCACCTTGGGCGGCTTTGTTTTGGCCATGACCACCGCTGCTACCTATAGCAGCGTGAGTACCTTTGTAGGTGGTCCCGGTATGGCCTGGGTCATCGGCTACGGCTGGTTATATATGGCCATTGTCCAGGTAGTAGTCATCTTTTTGGTTTTGGGTGTTTTCGGCAAAAAAATTGCCCTCATCGCTCGTGAAATTGATGCGGTAACCGTTATTGATGTGCTGCGTGCCCGTTATGAGTCCAATCTTTTGGCCAACATGGCAGCGCTAGTGATGGTGGCCTTCTTTTGCTCCACCATGGTAGCGCAATTTGTAGGCGCAGCCAAGCTATTTGAAGCTGTTACCGGCTTTTCCTATGTGACTGGCTTGAGCCTGTTTGGTTTAATCGTCGTTGTTTATACCACCATCGGCGGCTTTAAGGGCGTCGCCGTAACCGATGCCTGCTGCGCCATTGCCATGATTGTGGGCATGTGCATTTTAATGGGCGGCATGATGAGCGCTGGCGGTGGCTTCGAAAATATGATGCAATACATCAGCACCAAGCATCCGGACATGCTGGAGCCCCTCTCCCGAGGCAAAATGCCCATTTCCCTGTACATTAGCCAATGGCTTTTGGTTGGTATCTGTACCTTAGCTTTGCCTCAATCCGTTGTGCGTGGCATCAGCTATAAGGATACTAAGGCGCTACACCGGGCCATGATTATTGGTACTGTTGTAATCGGTGCTATGACTCTGGTGGCAACCTGGATTGGCGTGCTCAGCAAGGGCATCCTCACCGAGGGCATCAAAGCCTATGGCAGTGTGGATAATATTATTCCCATTGCCATTGTCAAGAGCCTGTCCCCCTTCTGGGCCGGTGTTATTATTATTGGACCCATTGCCGCCACTATTTCCACTGTCTCCTCCCTGCTTTTATCCACTTCCTCCTCCATTGTCAAGGATGTGTACATGAACATGAAGGGACAAAAGGGTGAAAGCTTATCCAACAGCATGGTCAGAGTGTACAGCTTAACTGCCACCGTGGTTCTTGGTCTTGTGGTTTACGCCATTGCTATTAATCCTCCTTCTGTAATTTGGCAGATTAATATGTTTGCCTTCGGTGGCCTGGAGACAGCCTTCTTCTGGGTATTGATTTTTGGCCTGTTCTGGCCTAAGGCCAATAAATACGGTGCCATTGCTGCTATGGGCGGCGGTGTGCTGGTTTATTGCGTGACCATGGCCATGAAGATTAAATTCATGAGCCTGCACCAAATCGTTTTGGGCATCTTCTTCTCACTGCTGCTCTTCCTCATTGGCAATGCCATGGGCAAAACCCATGATGAAAAGGTCCTACGCATCTTCTTCCCGGAAAAGTTTGAAGACTAGTTTTAGTAGCATATATCACACCAATAGGCGTTTCATTTAGCTATCTAACTGAAAACAAAACAGAAACACTTAGCCCCCTGCTTCACTGTAAATCACAGTGCGCAGGGGGCTTTGTATTATTGCCTAAAAGCTTGTGCAATGTTTATTCCTGTAACGAAACGTTACTCGAAATATATGTTCGTTACTATTTTCTGTACAGACTTGCTTTATTCAGCTGCAGGAATACCTTCAGCGGTCTTAATATTCCGACGCACATCCTCACAGCAAGCATGGAACTGAGCCTTTTCTTCCTCTGTCAAGGGCAGCTCCATTACCTGCTCAATGCCGTTCTTACCAATGAGGCAGGGTACGCCCACATACACATCACGCTCGCCATACTCTCCCTCTAACAAAGTGCTAGCCGGCATAATACACTTTTCATCATTGAAGATACAGCGCACCATGCGTGCAGCAGTGGAGCAAATGCCATATTCGGTACAGCCCTTGCCGCTATAGGTTACCCAGCCACCGCCAATAGCCAGCTTTTGTAGCTCTGGCTTATCAAAGCTAATTTTTTAGGGCTATTGCTTTGGCAGTATGCTCTTGGGCACGCCGCCTACTCTTACACAGCTCCAAGCAGCCATTTGGCTCGCACCATGCTCGCCAATCATATACGCACTAATGGATTGATGGGACACGCCAGTTTGCAGGGATAGCTTAGAAACCAAGCGAGAGGTATCAAGACCTGTGCCAGTACCAAAAACTTGATTCTTGGGTAGGCCGCTTTCCTTCCACAACAAATGAGCAATAACATCACAAGGATTTGTGATATTCACAATATAACCCTTAAAGCCGCTGGCCATAACCTTACTAATATAGCTCTTAACCTGAGCCACCGTGTAGTTCATTTCATCCAAGCGGTTATTACTAGCACACAGCGTAATATCACCAATGCAGTTAACAATAATATCGCAATCTCCTAAATCCGCGTAAGTACCAGGAGTTACCTCTACCTTATGGGGTGCGTACATTTGTGCATCTCGTAAATCCTGCACTTCACTAGCAAGCTTCCCTTCTTTAGCATCCACAAGCACTAGCTCGGACACAATACCTTGAATAATCAAGCTATAAGCCACGTGGGCACCTACATGCCCTAAGCCAAGCACACCAACTTTTCTTCTTTTCACAATATTTTCCTCCTCATTTCCTAAATAATTAAACATAAAGAGCAAGCACCAGCAAGTCTAAGTGACGCCCTTGGCACTTGCTCTATAAAACTATTTATCTAAAATCGGCAACGTTGCAGAGGCATGACCCATGATAGTAATGGTATAATCCTCCTTACCCTGCTTAGCCAATTTAGCTTGGGCTAAATCCCAGGCCTCCTGCAAGGTTTTGCAGGGCACATGGCCTGTTTTACGCACAAAATCGAAGTTCTCCGGTCTGGTAACCAGATAAGCTGTTACATCATTCACAATGCAACGGGATTTAAAGGCCACAAAGGCCGGAATAGTGAAGTTGGCACGAATATCCTTTTCAAATTGCTCCATATCGTTGCGGCTGAAGCAATCGGTAAAAATGGCAGGCTCCTTAATGTCCGGGCAGTCCAGGGTAAAAATCATGATGCCGCCCTTCTTCACTGCAAATTGTGCATTCATGTGGCATTTGGTTGCCTGGTACAGATTCAAATCCTTGGGATAACCACCGGCAGAAGCAATAACCACGTCGGCCAATTCTTTGATATGCACACCGCTCATGGCCAGCAAATCCTTGCAGCCCTTGGCCCAGGCCTCATACCAATGACCGGCTACAATCTCGCTGATTTCGCCATCAGGAGTAAACACCGTGTTTAGCAAAAAGTCCGGCTCTAAAAGAGCTGCGCTTTCCTTCATGTCCTGATGGATGGGATTTCCCTCTAACAGGCTAGCATCACAGGCTTTATTGCAGCCACCGCCCTCCACAGGAGACATAGTCATGCAATGGTTCAGCATAATGCTGTCATAGGCTGCTACGCCGGGCATTACGGCCTTGCGCCCGCCCCCAAAGCCAGCAAAGGGATGCAATGTTACAGCACCGGTGAGAATTACGCGATCAGCATTGGCAACATATTTGTTGATAGCTACCTCATTACCAAAGGAGGTTTTGCCTAAGGAAACCATGTCCTCCTTTTTACGGCTATCATGCTGAATAATGCGTAAACGACGCACCATCTCCTCGCCACACACAGTAACATCCTCTTCATGAGTGTGTCCACGATGTGTACCGGTGGCAACAACCACGGTAATATCCTCATCCTTTACTCCCACACTGTTGAGCTCCTCCACAATAACTGGCAAAAACTCTTTAGTGCCGCAAAAACGAGTAATCTCGATGATAACGATAGCTACACTTTCACCAGCATGTACAATTTCACGTAGGGGCTTGGTATTAATAGGATTGCGAATTGCTTCCCTAGCGGCAGCAACAACATCTTGGCAAACAGTAGCAGCATTGCCATGTATATCATAAATTACATGCTCCTCCGGAAGCAGCACCTCTTCCTGACGCTGTCCGATGGGTAAAAAATACTTCTTCATCATTAGACCTCCAAAAAACTATATAGGTTCATTATACATTATTATCACAAAAAATAAAAGGAGAATATCACAAGAAGATACTCTCCTTAACAATTTTAGTGTGAAAATAGTTATTTACCAACGTTTACTGTTACGCCAATACTCACTCCTTAGCAGAGCAAGAGCCGTAAAAAGCTCCAAGCGACCCAGCAGCATTGCCAAGGCCATGGCCATTTTGGCACCTGCAGGCACCTCTGTATAGGTACCTGTAGCGCCAATGCTACCAAAGGCAGGGCCTACGGAGGCCAAGCAGGAGGCAATGCCAAAAATAGCTTCCTCCGGTACTACGCCACTAGCTGTTGTTACCAAGGTCAGCAAGGCCACAATGAAGATATACATAAAGAAGAAGCGCCCAATATTCTTCACCGTGGGCATGGAAAGACGCGCTTTGCCATAATAAACTGTCAGCAGCATTTGCGGATGCAGGGTACGGCGCAGCTCCGCTGCAACTGTTTTCACCAGCACGATAAGACGGCAAATCTTGATGCCGCCAGCGGTAGAACCGGCACAGCCGCCGGTGAAAAACATCACAGCCAACATCATGCGCGCAAAGGAGGGCCATTTATCGTAGTCATCAGCCACAAAGCCGGTGGTGCTAGCAAAGGAGGCCACATGGAATAGTGCCGACCGAAAGCCACCTTCAACAGAATAACCGTTAACCAGCACGATATTTATGGCAATGGCCATCGTAAAACACAGCACCATCACCACATAAACCTTAAATTCCAAGTCCTCCCACAGAGCCTTCACTCCGTTTTGGGTCACCTGATAGTACACCGCAAAGTTACCTGCGGCCAGCACCATGAAGACGCTTAAGGCATACTCAATCATGGGGCTGTGGAAATGGGCCACACTGGTATTATAATCCGAAAAGCCACCGGTGGCTATGCAGGAGAAGGCGTGATAAACAGCGTCATACACACTCATGCCCATACCACGCAAAATACCGGTGAGAATAATAGTCAATAACAGATAAATATAAAACAACGCAATAGCCGTAGTACGAATACGTGGTAAAATACGACTATTGGAAAAGCCTGTTACTTCCGCATTATAAAGGTAAACTGCAGTTCCCGACATAGAAGGAAGTAGAGCCACGAAGATAACGATAATGCCAATACCACCAATCCAGTGATTCATGGCGCGCCAAAAGAGCAAGCTTTTGGGCAGCACCTCTAAATCGCTAATGGAGGTTGCACCAGTGGTGGTCAGGCCGGACATAGCCTCAAAGTACGCACTTACAGGATCTAAAACCCCCATGAGAACGAAGGGGATTCCTGCTAAGCCAGCAGCCAAAAGCCAAGCAAAGAAAACAGTGCCAATGCCCTCCCGCACAGAAATCTCCTTGTGTGATACGTCGCGACCATAATATTGTAAGCCATAGCCCAGCACCACGGCAAAGAGTATGGACAGTAAAAACTCCAGAGAGCAAGCTTCATCGTAATAAAGCGCCATAGCTAAATTAATCCCCTGCGCCAGGCCCATAAGCACTGCTATTTTGCCCAAAAGATAAGAAATAACTCTTGTATTCATACATTATACTCCAAACAATTTACCAGTTTTGCTTATCGCGCCAAAAATCAGGCCGCATAATGGCTAGCAGAGTAAAGATTTCCAAACGTCCTAAAAGCATGGCCACCACACTGATAAAACGCGCCCAATCTGGCAAATTGGCATAGGTTGAGGTTGGTCCAACTATACCAAAGGCTGGCCCCACACTACTCATGCAGGCAGCTACAATGCCGAAGGATTCTAGCACCGAGATGCCGGAAATACTAATGAGCACAGCCAAAATCATAAAAACGAAAATATATAAAAAGAAGAAGCGAGTAATATTACCCACAATGACCGGGTCAATATCACGCTTACCCATTTTTACGGAATAGACAATCCGCGGATGCAATGTTCGCAAAAGCTCAGCCCAGCCTGCCTTGAGCAAAATTACCATACGAGAAATTTTAATGCCACCGGCAGTGGAGCCACTACAGCCGCCCACAAACATCAGCATCAACAACAAATAGCGGCTAAAGCTGGGCCAATTGTTAAAGTCATCAGAGGCAAAGCCCGTCGTGCTAGCAATGGACACCGCTTGAAAGAAGCTATGCCGTAGCGATTGCGCAAAATTCATATAATCATGCAGGTACAAATCACCGCAAATCAAAGCAGTTGCTACCAAAATAAGTGCCAAATAATAGCGATGCTCACTATCCTGCTTTACTGCCTGCCAGTCCCCACGCCAAAGCTTATAATAAAGAGAAAAGTTCATGCTGGAAATCAGCATAAAGACAATAGCAATAATTTCTACTGCCACATTGTGGAAGGAAATCAAGCTGTCGTGATAATAGGAAAAGCCACCTGTGGCCATGGTAGCCAAGGCCAGGTTAAAGGCTTGGTAAAAGGGCAGACCGGAGAGCATTAATAGCCCTATCTCCACCCAGGTTAGGACAAAATAAATGGTTAGGATTAAGCCAGCCGAGGCCTTAATTTTCGGTAAAGTGCGTTCGGCCACTGCTCCTGGCAGCTCTGCATTGAAAAGATAGCTGGTGCCCCCATTCATTTGTGGCATAATAATGATGAAAAGCATGATTACGCCAATACCACCTGTCCAGTGGGTCAAGCAACGCCATACCAAAATGCTAGGTGGAAAATCATTAAAGGAACGGGCTGTAGTTACACCCGTTGTTGTAAAGCCAGAAACGCTTTCGAAAACAGCTGCCAGTGGGTCTGTCGGATTAAAAAGTAAGTAAGGTATGGCACCCAAAAGGCACACTAAAAGCCAGCCACAGCCCACCACAGCTATGGCTTCCCGCACCCGCAAACGCTGACGGGAGCGATTGCTAGAATATAAGCTGAGAAAAGAAGCAACCGTCACAGCTGTTATGAGACTGAAGACAAAAATCCACACATGCTCCTGGTCCACAGCCATTGCAGCCACAAGTGGGATTAATAACACGCCACAGAAGGCCAAAGTCAGCTTTCCCAAAAGACGGTTGACAAGTTTAAAATCCATAATATTTAGCCTCGGCCCTCAAAAATAGGAACTATACACTAAGAAAGCAAACTATTGAAAAAGATAATAAT
>CAMFZA010000053.1 GCA_946002345.1 uncultured Phascolarctobacterium sp.
GCAAGGGCACCCGTATGCGCAGCAAATACCCCAAGGTTTTACACAAGGTGGGTGGCAAGCCCATGCTGCAGCATGTTATTGATGCAGCCACACTGGCTGGCTGTGACGAAAAGGTTATTATCGTAGGCCACGAGGCCAAATTAGTAGAGGAAATGGTGGGCACCCAGGGCAAAATCGCCCTGCAAGCGGAGCAGTTGGGCACCGGCCACGCTGTAATGCAAACTGCAGAGGCACTGAAGGGCTTCACCGGTACCGCTTTGATTTTGTGTGGTGACACTCCGCTCTTGGAGGGTGAGGAGCTGAAAAAGTTCTGTGAGGCTCACCAGGCCAGTGGTGCTGCTGCTACCGTGCTCACTGCCGTGATGGAGGACCCCTTTGGCTACGGTCGCATTGTGCGAGATGCTAAGGGCAATGTGCAGGCCATTGTGGAGCAAAAGGATGCTACCGAGACCCAAAAGGCTATTAAAGAAATTAATACCGGCATTTACTGCATGGAATGCCCCCTGATGTTCGATGTTTTGGCAACCTTGACCAACGATAATGCCCAGGGCGAATATTATCTCACCGATGTGCTGGAAAAGCTGAACCAGGCCGGCCAAAAGGTGGGCGGTGTAATTACCGAGGACAGCGATATGGTGATGGGCATTAACTCCCGCAAGCAGCTTTCTGTAGCTGAGGGGGTAATGCGTCAGCGTATTTTGGACAAACTTATGGATAGCGGCGTTACCATTATGGACCCGGCCAGCACCTTTATTGAGGGCAGCGTAAAAATTGGCCGCGACACTATCATTTACCCCTACACTTGGCTGGAGGGCAATACGGAAATCGGTGAGGACTGCGAAATCGGCCCCAATGCCCGCTTTACCAATGTGAAGATTGGCAATGACAATCATTTGCAGTTTATTTATGGTCATGACTGCCAGGTTAAGGACCATGTTACTGCCGGTCCCTATGTCCATCTGCGTCCTGACACTGTTATCAGCGATCATGTAAAGATTGGCAATTATGTGGAGGTTAAAAACTCCAACGTGGGCGAGGGCACCAAGCTGCCCCATCTGACCTATATTGGCGACAGTGATATCGGCAGTGGTGTTAACATGGGCTGTGGCTGCATTACCGTCAACTATGATGGCAAAAAGAAACATCGCACCATTATCGGCGACAATGCCTTTGTAGGCTGTAACACCAATTTAGTTGCGCCTGTTACTGTGCAGGCCAACACCTATATTGGCGCTGGCAGCACCATCACCAAGGAGGTACCCGAAAATGCTTTGGGTATCGCCCGGGCTAAGCAAAAAAATATCGAAGGTTGGGCCGAAAAATACAGGAATAGTTAAAAAGCTTACAAATAACTTGTTAAATTAGTAGCCTTTATAGTATAATTATACCTAGGCTAAGATTTTCGCAAGAAAAAATATCAAGGCGATTTTGGAGGGATTGGACATGTTGTCTGACGAGAATAAGTTAAGAATTTTTACCGGTAATGCAAACCCTGATTTGGCAAGAGAGATTGCTGCTTATCTGGGCACTACCGTAGGCGATTCTGTTGTAAACCGTTTCAACAACGGCGAAATTCAGGTAATGATTAACGAAAGCGTTCGCGGCAAGGACATTTTTATTGTACAGCCTACCTGCGGCCCCATTGTTAACGACAATGTGATGGAGCTTTTGATTATGGCTGATGCCTTCAAACGCGCCAGCGCTAATCATATTACCGCTGTAATTCCTTATTATGGCTATGCTCGTCAGGACCGCAAGGCTCGCGGCCGTGAGCCCATCACTGCTAAGCTGATGGCTGACCTATTGGAAACCGCAGGCATTACCCGCGTTGTTACCATCGACCTGCATGCTGCGCAAATCCAAGGCTTCTTCAATATCCCCTTTGACCATATGCCCGGCGGCCCGCTGCTGGCTGAATACATCAAGGAAAAGAATCTGGAGAACATGGTTGTTGTTTCCCCGGATCTGGGTGGTGTAAGCCGTGCTCGTGGCTTTGCTGAGATTTTGAATGCTCCCATGGCTATTATCGACAAGCGTCGTCCTGAACCCGGTGTTGCCGAGGTTATGAACCTGATTGGTAATGTTGAGGGCAAGAACTGCATTTTGGTTGACGATATGGTTGATACTGCAGGCTCTCTCACCGAGGGTGCTCGTGCCTTGAAGAAATTTGGTGCCAATGAGATTTATGCTTGCTGCACCCATCCCATCCTGACCGACCCGGCCTTGAGCCGCATTGCTCAATCCGATATTACCGAGCTGGTTGTTACCAATACCATTCCTCTGGCTCCGTCCAAGAAGCATCCGAAGATTAAGGTATTGTCCATCGCTCCCATTTTGGCAGAAACCATTCTGCGCATTTACAATGATTGGTCCGTAAGCCAATTGTTCGATATTAAGAAATAAGCTCAGCTTAAGCATTTTGCAATCTGAGTAAGAAAAATCTTCGAGGCTTGCCCATAGGCAAGCCTCTTATTTTGGTAATACACTGTAGAACGATCATGCGAGTTTTATATATCATCAGCTTCTGTGCTCTGGCGAGCACGGCGTTACTTTGGCTAGGCCGCTTAGGCAAGCTACCCAAGCGCCAAGCAGCTGGCGCTGCATTTTTGAGCATGGTGCTGGCCAGCGCTTTGCTCCTCTTAGCAGTGCTGCCGGGCAACAGCTTTTATGGCCCCGTGCTAACCCATGGTAGCACAGCCAAGAAGCAAATTGCCCTTACCTTTGATGACGGTCCCTATCCTCCCTACACCCAGCAGCTGCTCAAGGTTTTGGCGGATAAGCAGGTGCATGCCACCTTTTTCATGGTGGGCGAAAACGCCGCCAAGCATCCTGAAATTGTGCAGGCGGTACAGGCCGGTGGCCACGAAATTGCCCTCCATGCCGGTATTCATCAGGATTTGCTCAAGCTTGATGCCAAAGTGCTGGCAGCAAATATTGCCTCCGGCAAAAGCACGCTGGAGGGCCTTACCGGGCGCAAGGTGCGTTATATGCGCCCGCCCCACGGCTTTAAAGATTGGCAGGTTATGGGAGCCATCGAGGCCGCAGGACTCACGGCGGTCAACTGGAGCATTATTCCCCGAGATTGGACTAATCCCGGGGTGCAGCGCATTGTAGACCGGGTGTGCTTCGCGGCGGAGCCCGGGGCTATTGTGCTGCTCCATGACGGAGACAGCCCCAAAAACGCTGCACCCCGGGAGCAGACTGTGGCTGCAGTGGGGCTAATTATTGACCAATTGAAAGAAGAAAAATATCAGTTTGTGACAATTAGTGAACTTGAAAAGTGAAACAACGCAATAGACTAAAATGAGCAATAAGTAAGCAGCAGGCGAGCTGTGATTTTTAGCAAATGAGTGGTTTGGTGCAATGGCCTCAAGGGTTCGAAAGCATATATCCTTCTGCGAGACAAATAGTACCCCGCAGAGGCCAATTGAACCCCACGAAATTTGCGTTAAGAAAATCACTTGCGAGAATGATGCTTACTTATTGCGAATTGCTATACTATCATATAAGTTTATTAAGGAGAAATAATATGAAACTAATCGTCGGCTTGGGCAACATCGGCCGAGAATACGAAAACACAAGACACAACATTGGCTTCATGGTCGTGGACGAGCTGGCCAAGCGCCTTGGCGTCACCTTCGGCAAGGAGGACCGCAGCGCCTACTGCGCCGAATACCGCGCCCCTGAAAAAATCCTTATCATCAAGCCCACCACCTATATGAACTTAAGTGGCATCGCTGTGGGCGCCTATGCCAACTTCTACCACATCGACCCTGAGGACATCGCCGTCATTCAGGACGACATGGACCTGCCCGTAGGCCACCTGCGCATCCGTCGCAAGGGCAGCGCCGGCGGTCACAACGGCATCAAATCCATCACCGAGCACCTGGGCACCGAGGAATACCCACGCTTTAAAATCGGCATCGGCCACCCTGAGCGCAATAACAAGGCCGTTGTCAACCATGTGCTACACCAATTCCAAGGCGAAGACAAGGCAGCCATCGAAGCGGCTGTCAAGGCTATGGCCGAAGCACTGGAACTGTGGCTCAAGGAAGGCGATTTGAACGCCGTCATGACCAAATACAATACTAAAAAGGCCAAAAAAGAAAAGCCTCCCAAGCAAAAGCCTGAAGCAAATAAACAGGCGGAGCAAACTTTCCCGGCAGTCACTGCTTCCCAAGAGTCTAAGGCAACTGCCCAAGGCGAAGGGCTACCAGCCCCTGCCGCAGACTCATCCAGCCTCATAGAGCGTACCGTAAGCTGGCTCGTGCATAAATAATTCTTTTCAGGTGGGCATTTTCTTGTTACAATATAAGTAACATAAAAAAGAGGAGGTCATCCCCTATGAAAAAACTAATTCTTTGCATTCTCTGCTTATTGGTATGCTCCGTGTGCGCAGCAGCAGCCCCTGCTAAAAAAGCAGTGCTATGGTACCAAATCCCTGATGTGATTTTAGAAGTGCAAAATCCAGAAAATGACCTTGAAAAGGGCAAGGTGGAATTTGAAGCATTTCTTAAAGAAAAATATGGCAAACGCTTTAACATCCAAATCTTGAAGCGTGCTCCGGAAAAAGAGCTGACCCCCGCTGATGTTTCTTTAGTGACCCGCCCCAACTATCTTCCTGTGGTAGTGAAGCTGGATTTGGCCGGTGTGGGCACTGGCGAAAAGCTGGTCGGCAAATATGCTACTGTGAAGGTTGCCTTAAAGGAAAGCATCGTTGCTGACGGCAAATTTTATAGCTATGATTACGGTGTGAAGGAATACGACAGCAGCATGCTGCGTGTAGCTGGCTACGTGGTCGCCAGTGAGGATGACCCGCGTATCAATACAAAAAACGCTGTTAATGACTGCATCATCGATGCCTGCACTCTGAACGAAAAGGTTAACCGCTACGCTGACCCCGCTGCCTACGCTAAGGAGCAAGCGCGCTACAAGGGCGAATTCAACAAGCTGTAAACAAGAAAAACATGCACAAGAACATTTTACTTTATAAGGCCATGCTACAGCATTTTGCAGGTGACTCACGCCGCTGCCAGCATCTAATTAAGGTTGCCAGCCTAGCTAAAGAGATTGCCATTTTAGAAGGCGCTGACGCCAAATTAATCGATTTGGTTGAAGCGGCAGGCTTCATCCATGACTGCGGCATTGTAGCTGGCGAAGCCAAGTACGGTAAGGGACATTGCACAGGCAAAATTCAAGAGCAGGAAGGCCCCGCCATAGCTCAAAAAATCTTGAGCGACCTTGGCTATGATGCTGATGCTGTAGAGCGCATTTGCTATTTAGTGGGCCACCACCATACCTATACCTCTATTGACGGACTGGATTATCAGATTCTAGTAGAAGCAGATTTTCTCGTCAATTTTTATGAGGATGGTCTTAGCAAGGAGGCCATAACCCATACTGTGGCAAAAATCTTTCGCACTGCCAGCGGCAAAGAGCTGGCTAGCCGGATGTTTGCCCTTTAAAGATCCTCACATTTTGCAAAACCAAATAAAAAACCGGCAGAGCTGTACCGACGTAGTATAGCTCTGCCGTTGTTTATTTTTTACCCCGATTAATGATATAAATACCGCAAGCGACAATGATGGCCGCTATATAATAGCGTGGCACGAAAGGCTCCTGCCCAAGCCAGAATACACGCCAGTGCTAGCAAGGGTGCCAGCTTGGGGCTACCAAAAAATTCTTTTTGCGTCATAATAGTCTGCTACCTTTCTATAATATGAATATAGATATCAGTAATATTATACCATAATTTACAGCTCCGCTCCGTCCTTTTTGGCCTCCTCCCGAAAATATGTTAAAAATGTTTCAGCTGCCAGGCTCATGGTCCGATCCTTGTTCCAATAAAAGATTTTGTTAAACTCCAGCTGGGAGTCCTTTATGGGCTTTTTGGCCAGTCCTTCCGCTAATGTTTCGTTGGGTGTGGCCGCAATCACACCGATATTGTTGCTATTTTTTACCACAGTAAGGGTGGTATGCAGGGTATTAGTCATAAAATGAGTTTGCAGCCTAATGCCCTGTTTTTCGTAAAAACGCCGCAAAAGAGAAAACTGGGTAGAATAGCTGCACAGGGGCAGGCCAGCCAAATCCTTGATAGCAATATATTCCTTATCACCCCAAGGCACCTGCAAATCCTGACGATAAACGGCAAAAAGCTTTTCCCGTTCAAAATTGATAGTACCGAACTCAGGATAAATTTTGATGGCCGCATTGGAAAAGGCAAAATCTATATTACCGGCACGGATTTTATCCACCTGGTCCACGGTCAGCATTTCCTCGAACATAAAGGTAATGCGCGGATGCAGCTTGGTAAAGGGCATCAAATAGCGCTCGATAAAATAGTGACTGCGCATGGGGGAAACCCCAAAGCGTATGGTGCCAAAAACACTGCCATCATATTTTTCCATGGCCAAGGCCAGCTCGTCCTCACTTTGGCACAGAGTGCGCACCTTGCCGGCAAATTCGATACCCGCCGCCGTGAGTTCGATATGCTTGCTGCCCTTTTGCCGCTTCACCAGCTTTACGCCGTAATATTCCTCCAGCTTGGTAATTTGGCTGCTCAAGGCCGTTTGCACAATATTTAGTTTGCGCGCAGCAGCGCTCATGGTGTTGGACTCGGCCAACACGAGAAAGTTGCGGTAGAAATCAAATTCCATTTTACTTCTCACTTTTCTTGCTAATTAATAGACTTTTTCTTCGTTTTACTTTATTATAGACTTAGTATATACTATAGTCAAGCAAGAGAGTGCGCGCATCTCCGGAAATTTAATATTAAAGGAGTGCAATGATTATGACTAACACACAAGCTATTACCTCTACCATTTTTGTTATCCTGATGGCTGCTGCTTTTTTGGGAAAATAAATTGACATTTTCTTCGCCCGTTAATTGCCGTTTATCACAGGCCCGTTTATAGCACTAGTCATTAACTACAGGCCAGCAAGAGCTTTGAGCTTTTGCTGGCCTGTTTTTGTGTAAAAAAGTCTTTGAAATCTCCTTGATTTGGTGGTATAATAAGCAACATTGTAAAGCTTTGTAGCTATTGTTCTAATTTGGCAGACGCTTATGCAAAATAAATTATCTGAAGGTGTGTTATGTTATCATTAATTTTGGCAGAGAAAATTTTCTCCCTTTTCATCATCATGATTATGAGCATGTCCCTCGTGCGCTTAAAAATTGTCAAAGCCTCGGATAGCAAA
This sequence comes from uncultured Phascolarctobacterium sp., assembly GCA_946002345.1. Lineage (GTDB taxonomy): Bacteria > Bacillota > Negativicutes > Acidaminococcales > Acidaminococcaceae > Phascolarctobacterium_A. The sequence goes on from CAMFZA010000053.1 coordinate 7,198, forward strand.
ATCATGTCCATCCTGCTACTCTACCTTTTCTTCCCCTGCGTGATTATCGAGTCCTTTCAGGTAAATTTTACCCCTGAAATCCAGCATGGCCTACTGCTCAGCACCATTGCTGCAGTCATTGTCCAGGCCCTTTTGCTTTTTTTGGGTCTTTTTTGGCAGCGCGTCTTAAAGCTCAATGCTGTGGAGGTGTGCTCCGTCATCTATTCTAATGCTGGTAATCTAATTATACCCTTGGTCATCGCTGTTTTAGGTCCTGAATGGGTCATTTATTCTAGCACCTTTTTAGCTGTCCAGCTAGTGCTCTTTTGGACCCATATGAAGTCCACCATGGCTCGAGAACCCCACATGGATTGGAAGGCCGTCTTTACCAACGCTAATATGATAGCCATTTTCATCGGCCTTATTTTACTCTTCACCGGTTGGCGCATGCCGCAGCCTGTTAACGATGCCTTTCATGCCCTGGGCCTAGTCATCGGCCCCTCTGCCATGATTATTGCCGGCATGCTGCTGGGCAATATGAGCTGGGAAAAAATCAAATCCTATAAGCGTGTGCCCCTGGTGGCCTTCCTGCGTTTAATAGTGATGCCGCTCATGGTGCTGGTCTTCGTAAAATACAGCGGCTTGGCCAGCTTTTCTCCCGATGGGGAAACCATTTTGCTCATCACCCTGCTGGCGACGGCCACCCCCTCGGCTACCACCTGCGTCAGCATGGCCTCCCTTTTCGATAACCAGCCCGAATATGCCAGCGTTATCAATGTGGTCACAGCCACCCTGTGCACCCTTACCATGCCCTTCATTGTCTGGATTTACCAGCTGTGATTTTATGGGTAGCAAAACGCGCAGGAAAAGAACGTTCGCAATAAAACAAACGGCAGCATTGAGTTCCTATGCTCAATACTGCCGTTATTTTTATTGCTTTTTATATTCCTTGTGGGAAATCCAGGTGTAGAATTTAGCTTTTTTATCGGCTAATCTCGCCTCCGTCATCCTTTTGTTGATTTCCTTGAGGCATTGCTGCATTTTCTCCCAGCTGGCCTCCTTAAACAGCGTTTCTCGCTTAGGCACAACGCTGATAAAGTGTTCTGCACCATTGTGCTTCACGCTGACGCGTACTGCAGTGCCCTCAGGCAGGTTGCGGATGGCTTTATTGGCATAGCTTGCCATCAGGGCCGCTGCCTCCGCTATCATGGCAGCATCCCAAGGCTTTTCGCTTCGCCCCACCGCCAAGGGCCCCATGTCGTCGGCCAGCTCTAGCACGATGTCGCTTGCCTTTTGGCATACTTCCAAAAGCTCCGCATTGGCACTGGTTTTGTTGATGGCCAAAATGTACCCGTCGTGGTGAAAAAAGCGCCCCGCCTGGGTTAGGAGAAAATCTTCCCGGTTGGGATGCTCAAATTCATTAAAAAGCACCCAAATGCGGGTACTGCTCTTGCGCTCCGTAAGGATGCAGCCACCGCCCGAGCCGGGAATTTCCGTAAAGCCATAGGCTTTAGCAAGCTGGAGCTGGTCCATGCGCCCACGACCATAAATACCCAAAAGCTTACTGCGGTCTACCAGACCACTTTTTTCCACCTCAGTGGGCTCCAGCTTGAGGGCTGAAAGGGGTCTTAGCAAAAGTCCCTTGGCATGGGAATCACGATGGACTATATTCATGGCATCCGGTCTTTGGCTCATGGGCCTTTGCCACAGGACCTCCCCGGAAATAATGAACTTGGCATGAATGGCCTCCATGATTTCTCTGGCCTTAGTTGCCATCAGAGTGTGGCAGTCAGTACAAGGATTTAGACAGGAACCAAAGCCATTCTTAGGTCCGTTCTTGATCAGGCGAAGCATGTCTTCAGAAATATCGACAGCGCGCACCTCCACCCCGTAAAGCTGGCGCCATTTTTCGATGGCATCCGGTTTGCCAAAAAAGGGTGAAACAAAATGCAGGCCCAAAACCCTAAGTCCCTGATCCATAATCACCCGCATGGCCAAAATGCTGTCCAGTCCTCCACTAAAGAGGGCCACAGCATCATATTTGTTGAGTAAATCTTTCATATCATCATCCTAAAACACAACTATTTGCTGCAAAAGATGGTATTGTCTTAAGCGCTACATGCCTTACCAGCTTATACATGGTCAAGAAGCCGCTACCAAAGCTTAGCCACGAAGCAATTTGATACCGGGAACAGTGCTCTTGACGCATTTCCACAGGAGAACGGAAATGCTGCAATCCACAAAGGAATGTACCACAGTGCCAAAGCCGACCAAAACTACCACACTCATAATAAAGCCACTGGTTAATTGGGCCGGAGTAAACATATAGCCGGAGAAGAAGAAGGGAGCTACCACCAAAACCTCGCTCAAGCCGTGAATAAGGGCAAGCCCAGCAAGTAACGACAGACACGCAAGCGCCTTTTCCCACGTCTCCG
>CAMFZA010000054.1 GCA_946002345.1 uncultured Phascolarctobacterium sp.
GCAACAAATATACTGAAATTTTATACGTAACGAAACGTTACTCGAAACAGGTGTTTGTTATAAAAGTAGCTTGTAGCCCAAACTTGCGCCATCCTTCCTTAAGGCTCACAGCTTTCCCGCCTCCAAGGAGACTACGGCAATGTTTTTGCGATCAAAGGTATAGCTAATATGGACCTCTTCTCCTTGGGCAATAATGGCAGGGTAAGAAAATTCACCCTGGGCGGTTTCCAAATCCAGAAGCTTGACCCAATGAGCTCCATCATCAGTGCTAACAAAAAGGCTTAAGGGTGAACGCATACCCCAATTGGCGGCTACAGGATTGCAAACTAAAAGCAGAGTGCCGTCCGCCAAGGACACCAAATCCAGCCCACTATTATTGTTGGGCAGACTTAGCGCATAGGCATCACTCCAGCTTACTCCCCCGTCCTTGCTATCCGCCCGATACACGAACCCTTCACTGCTGCGCAACAGCATGTGCACGCTGCCGTCAGAGCTTTGCCACAGGCTGGGCTGAATGACCCCACGCCCATAAAAGGACTGGGAGCTCACGGCAATGTCGCTTTCAGCAGTCTTTTCCCCTTGCCTGTACCGCAAATTTTTAATCAGCACGGGAGTGGATTTGCGCCAGATGCTCCCATCGTCATCGCTAAGGTCGGCAAAAGCCTGCCAAATGCCATGCTCGGTGCTACCGCCGGCCAAAATACGTCCGCTTTTTAGCCTAATGGGCTTGTTACGCACGGGCCCCCGCCCACCGCTCGCGTCCCCTGGCACCAGCTCCTTGGCTGCGCTCCAGGTAAGACCCTCCTCCTGGGACTCCCTCACGAAGGTCCGCCAGTGCGCAATCTGCTGGCCTTCCTTGTAAAACAGCAGCAGGGTGCCGTCCTCGCGATAAAAGAGCACAGGATTCCAGTTGGCCTCCGCCCCGTCGGCCAGCTTTACCGGCGTGCTCCACCCAGCAGCATCCCTGCGAGCGGCGTAAATGGCCACATCGGCTTCACCCTCGTGACTGCCGCCGAACCAACAGCACAAAAGTCCCCCACTCCGAAGCTTGATAATCGTGGAGGCGTGGCAAAAGGCCGTGGTCAGCCCGTCCATGACTAGTTCCTTATGTATTGTAAAATCCATTTTCATCGTTCCACCTCAAAACAGCGCTCAAAATAGTTGCTTTTATTATAGCATCAGCTGACATCAAGGGCAAATAATACGCAAAACGCTTCAAGCAGAACCCTCGACGGAACGGCGAGGGCGCCACCTGAAGCGTTATAGCTTAGTCTAGTCGTAAATTTGGGGTTTGCTTAAAGCAGCACAACAGTCTTAGAAGCTGTATTCAGCACCGACGATGAAGCGGCGGGATTGTGCGGGGTAATCGTATCTATAGTTCGTGGCCCCTGCTTGTTCCGCATAAGCTTTATTGAGCAAATTGTATCCTTTAGCAAACACTGTCCATGTCTCGGTTGCTTTATAAGAAACAGCCATATCAACAGTAATGTAACTACTATCAACATATTTCTGCAGGTAAGCTCCAGAATAAGTATCAACTTTTCCTCTAGTATCTGCACCATTAGCAGCACGCATAGTCAAATTAGCATTCCATTTTTCGTCATGATAACGTACACCAAGGCGATAAGTGTTAGGCATATAGTTAATATCACGTACAAAACCATTACCATCATTATTGTCGTTGCGTACTCGTACATAAGAATAGGAAGCTTCCAAATTCCAGTTATCGTTTAACTCATGGCTAATGCTCAGCTCCATACCATTCTTCTTTTGCTTATGGACATTCTTCACCTCACTTATAGTGCCATTGTAAATCCAATTAATAGCGTCATCTAAGTCGCTATTGAAATAGCTTAAATTAAGATCGGTTTTTTCATTAAGCTTTGTTCCATAGCCTATGGTTAAGGTTTCACCCTTTTCAGGCCTTAAGTTTGGATTACCATACATTCCCCAGACAGTATCATTATAATACAAGTCATCAATGGTAGGAGCTTTAAACACTTGTCCCCAATTAATATAGGCATGACTGTTTTCATCAAATTTCTTATTCAAGCCTGCGCTTAAAGTAGTTTCGCTACCAGCAGTACTATGTTTATCATAGCGTGCACCTGCATTTAATGACCATGTGGATGCAAAGTTCCAAATGTCATTAACGAATATTGCTTTATTATTAATATCATTCTCTCCTACATAAGCAACTTCATTTGAAGCCTTGGCCTTCCTATAAGAGGCACCAACTATAACTTTATTAGCCTCGGATGTAGTAATTGCTTGTTGAACATCAAATCCAAAAGCTTTTTCTTGATTTGCATATTTGTATTGGGATTTATATTCATTTCTATAGTTTTTTTTATATCCTTGTTTTTTATTATTAATTGTCCAGTCGTATTTTGCATATAGATTATTGGTTTTTCTGCTAATACTAGCAAATGTGTGGTTGTATAAAACAGGATTGTGTCCATCAAATTTGCTAAAATCATAGCCAACTTCAATTGCGCTAGAGCCTGTTAGCTCTTGATTAATTTTTAAGCCAACCTTTTCATTAGTAAAATCAGATTGTCCTGGCCATCTAGTTGTAGATTTTGTAGCAACATCCTTATACTTATAATAATCTTGTTTATATTTAGAAGCACTTACGGAAATACCGGTTTTGCCTTCCTTCATGGTGTACATAGCTTTGCCATCACGTGCTTGGTTAGAGCCAAAAGCCATAGAAACTTTACCATAATTGTGATCCATTTTTTTGGTAATGATGTTTATTACACCACCAACCGCATCAGATCCATACAAAGAGCCACCATGCCCTTTAACAACTTCAATACGCTCAATTTGGCTAACATCAGGCAATTGATTCAAATCGAAACTGGAGCGAGTCATGGTACCCATATCCAAGTTTACTCTTCTACCATCAACCAGAACCAGTACACGTTCATCGCCATTCAGCATTACTTTCTTTTCATAAGCACCAGTACCAGAATCAACTATAGTTGCCCCCGGCACATCCTTCAGCGCCTCGGCCACATCCTGATATCTTCTGCTTTCAATCTTAGCAGCATCAATGGTGCTCACATTGGCCGGAGTATCCACCTTGGCAGTTTGGGTACGGCTAGCCGTCACCACATACTCCTCCATGGCAAACTCCATGGCATCCTCATTAGCAATTTCCTCTGCAGCCACCACAGCAGGGCTGTACACAGCAGTTGCGCCAACCAGCAAGGACAGCAAAATTGCGTTGCGCAAAACATTCTTCTTTTCCATAACAACAACCTCCACTTTTTTCCTCTACCTAGCCACCCTTGCTCCCAAAAGGGCCCAGCTATCTATTTCAGGCCATGCCTAAAATCAAAAATAATTCTCTTCCCCACAAAATAAAAAACCACCAAGCCCCATTTTGGGCGCACTAAGCCACTGGCCTAATCCGCCTGAAAATCGCAGGTTTGATGGATATTTCGACTAAACAGCGCTTAGACTCAAGTTCATTGCCCGCCCATCCCTTTGCGTGAGGTATCTGATGGACGCGCTCCCTAATACTATTGCGTTACAGTGCTGGACTCTCACCAGTCTTCCCTGCTTTAGCCATTCTAGATGATTAATATTTTGTTTTAGATAGGATTTTTAATAGCACAATTCTAGCATCTATATGATTTTTCTGTCAAGTAATTTTTAAGCAGCAAGTCTCGCTACCATGTCCCAAGGCAGCTGCTCATTAGTTACCGCAAATCCTTTGCAGCAGTGCTGCTTCCCGATTTTTTGCCTCCTGACTCATCCGGGTTGTGATGTGCAGGTTATGATTTACCTCATCCCGCTCCACGCAAATATCTGCCTTATAGGCCCGGCTGAGCAGCTCCTCCGTAAACACGGCCTGAGGAGCGCCATCGGCCAAAAGCGTCCCCTCGCCTAAAAGCAGGATACGAGAGCAATACTTGGACGCCAGATTCAGCTCGTGGACCACCATGAGCACCGTTTTCCCTTGTCCGGCCAAGGCCTTGGCAAAACGAAAGATTTCCTCCTGATACACCATATCCAGCCCCGTGGTAGGCTCATCCAAAAAGATGATGGGGGTTTGCTGGGCCAAAACCTTGGCGATTAAAATACGCTGCTTTTGCCCACCGCTGACCTCGTTTATGGGCCGGTCAGCCAAATCCGCCGTACCAGTGTATTCCATGCAGGCCAGGGCCAGCTTTTCGTCGGCCTCGCTTTCCCGCTCCCACCACTTCATATAGGGGTAACGCCCGGCCATAACTACATCCTTGCCCGTATAGCCAAAGCCCAGCTCCACATGCTGCTGCAAATAGGCTATTTTGGTGGCCAGCTCCTTGTCCTGATATTCCTCCAAGGGCTTGCCAAATAGCTAGCGCTGCCCCCCTGCTTGGGCTAGAGACGCGGATAAGGCTGCTTGGGCAACAGACCGCGAATAGTCTTCAAAAGAGTGCTTTTGCCGGCACCGTTACAGCCAATAATGCCCACGATTTCGCCCTTGCCAATGCTAAAGCTGGCCTCCTTGAGCACGCAGCGGGAGCCATAGCCAATTTGAAGCTTCTCAACCTGAAGAACTGCCATGTTTTCAACCTCCCCTGCTTAAAAGACGCTCTTTTGCATTTTGCGCAATAAATACAGAAAATAAGGCGAGCCCAAAATGGCCGTCATGATGCCCACCCGCACCTCTGCTGGAGCAAGCACCACCCTGCCTAGACAATCGCACAGCACCAAAAACAGCGCGCCACCAAGGGCGCTGGCTGGCAGCAGGACCCGATGGTCCGGTCCCAGCAGCATCCGCATCATATGGGGAATCACCAGGCCCACAAAGCCAATATTACCGCTGACGCAAACGCTAGTGGCCGTGGTAATGGCAGCCACAAAGAGCAAGCCCATGCGAAACCGCATGACCGGCATGCCCACAGCCTTGGCTTCCGTTTCTCCCAGCACGAGGATGTTCAGATGACGGGCCAAAAGTAGCATGATAGCGATTCCCACCAGCACCGGCCCCGCAGCCAAATACACATGCTCCCAGCGGCGGTAATCAAGGCCGCCCACCATCCAAAAGAGGTATTGCTGGAGCTTTTGCTCGTTCATAAAGGTTAACAGGCCACTAGTAATAGCACCCAACAGCATGCCCACGGCCACACCTGCCAAAAGCAACGTCATCACGGGGATTTTACCATTGCGCATAGCCAAAAAAACAGTCAGGCATACAGCCAAAATACTGCCACACAGGGCAAAAAGAGGCATGGTCAGCATGCTCCCCGCAGCGCCACCAAAAGCGATGGCCACCACTGCACCGGTAGCCGCACCGGCAGAAATACCGATTAGGCCCGGGTCCGCCAGGGGATTGCTAAAAATGCCCTGCATCACGGCGCCACTAATGCCCAAGGCGCCTCCCACCAGCATTCCCACCAGCATGCGGGGCAAACGAATATACCAGATTACCGCCAGCTGCTCCTTGGTCAAAGTGACATCCTGCAAAAAGGGCAGGCCCAGCTGCTGGAGGAGCACGGCAGCAGCACTTTTAAAGGGCACAGCAATTTGTCCGATGGTTAGGGAAATACAACCCACCAAAACTAATAAGCAGGCTAAAAGTAATAGTGCCGCTTTTCCATAGCTTTTGTTCAGCATTTTGGCCACTCCTTAAAGATCACTCACGTTTAAAAACTCTACAACTCTTGCCCATATACTGCCCTAGCCAAGTCATAAGAGGCTTCCACCATGTATTGGGACAGGCACAATACATGCTTGGCAGGCAGGGTGTAAATAGCCTTGTTTTTCACCGCCTTGACCGAAGCATATGAGGGGTCCTGACCCAGGTTGTGGGCCAAAGCAGCGGGCTCCTGGTCCGTGCTATCCACCCAGCCGGAAAGGATAAAAGCATCGGGATTAAGGCGCACAAATTACTCCTGCACAACTGTGAGGGGCTTAGCATAAAGAAGCTGGGAGAGAGCATTGACCACCTGGGCATGTTTACAAATATCGTTGAAGGAATGCTCGGGGCTATAGTAGGCACCCTTATCACTCATGAAAATGACCCTTTTTTGTTCAGTAGCAGGGATGGGCCCCATTTTTTGCTGCAGCTGGCTCAAGCGTGCTTCCATACGCTGTAAAATAAGCTGAGCCGCCGCCTCCTCGCCTACAACCTGACCCAATTCCTTGATGCAGGCGCGCACTCCTGCAAGGTTATAAGGCGTTTTATAAACATAGACAGGCTGCTGCATTTCCCGCAGGCTTTGAATAGTATCCGCACTGGAAAAGTCGGGGAGAAGGATTAAATCGGGTCGCAGGGCCAAAATAGCCTCCGGGTTGCCGGCCTGCACCCTGCCCTTAACGGCCTTAGCCTTGTCCGTCGCGTTGGAAATGCCCTCGTCATCCACATATTTGGTCAGGGCCACAATGCGCTTGGGCTCCACCAAATCCAGCAAAATCTCGTCCGTGCTAATGGATAAGGAAACGATGCGCTCCGGCTTCTTGGTAAAGGAAACCTTGGTGCCGGTGGCATCAGTGAGGGTGTAGAGGGGCTTGCTCTCCGGCTCGATCAGCGTGGGCTTGCTGCAGCCAACGCATAGGACGCTAAGCGCAAGCAGCAGCGTTAATAGCAAGGCCATACTGTGCCACTTTCTTCTTTTTTCCACAAGCCACACCTCTTTCCTTGCATTAGTATAGGAAAAAAGACTGTCGTAAGGTGCCTTCCTTGCGACAGTCCATCAAAAAGCACTAAAGCTTATCTTTTCAAGTCAAAGCGGATACCCTGGGTTACATAGCAGGGCGCCTTTTGGCCAAATTTGTCCTTGGCAGGGCTAAAGCGCCACTTGTAGACCGCCGCCACCGCTGCCTCGTCCAAGTCTGCATTGCCGGAGGAGCGCACCACAAAGGCTTCTTCAACCTTGCCACTGGCGTTGACCAGCATCTTGACGCCCACTACGCCCTCCACCCCCGCATTACGGGCGGAGCTGGGGTATTTGGGCTGCACTGCGGATACCACACGGGGTGGCGTCACAGGTACGCCACGTCCGTCACCTGCTCCGTCACCAACGCCACTACCTGTGCCACTGCCGCTACCTGTACCGCTACCTTCCGCTGAGCCAGTACCAGTTCCGACGGCTGGATTCTTAGCGGGCCCGGGCTGGGCTTTCGGACTAGTCACTGTTTTTTTGGTGACCACCTTTTTCGTTTCCGGCTTTAGCCTTTTATCAATAATATCGTCGATGCTGCGCAAAATGCTATTATCCTGCTGCTCCTCCACCTGCTCAGGGGCACCGCCGCCACCGCCCACCAAGGCTACCTCCAATATTTCCGGAGGCCTGCTCACAAAGCGATAGCCAAAAATGCCAACGACCAAAGCAAAGAATACATGAACAGCAAGTGCAGCCCCTAGCGCCGTACCATAACGCTTTTGTTCTGCCTTCATTTGCCATCACCCACATCCGTAGCCAGGCCAAAGCGGGTTACGCCTGCACCCTTCAGCTTATCCATAAGCTGGATAATAGAGCGATATTCCGCATCGCCCTCTCCACGAATAATCACAGCAAAGGAGGAGTCTCGCTTGCTTTCTGCCGCTGCATTGGCCACCAGCTGCTCCACATCAATGGCAGTTTCATCAAGATAAAGGCTGCCATCCTTTTTAATGGTGACCGTAAAATTACTCTTGCTCACGGTTTGGGCATGCTGGGCCACCGGCAAGCGAATGGGTATGGTCTTAATTTCACTCATATACATGGTGCTGATGATGAAAAACACCAGCAACAGAAAAATCATGTCGATCATGGGGCTCAGCATGGGCTCAGGTGCTTTACCACCATCTCTTCGCCTCAGCTTAATCATTTTTTCAGCCCTCCGCATGCATCATCACAAATATTCTTGGCAATTGCTTCCAACAGGGTATTGCTCATTTCTTCAATATCCATGGTAATACCCTTCATACGGCGGGTAAAATAAGCATGGAAAAGGGTTGCGAAGATGGAGCTGCACAGGCCAAAAACAGTGGTAATCAAAGCTTCGCCAATGCCAGAGGTTACGGCCATGGGGTTGGTGCTTCTTTCGTTCAAAGCATTGAAGGAAGCAATCATACCGGTAATGGTGCCCAGCAGGCCCAAAATCGGTGATAGAGCTACTAGCACACCCAAATAACCCAGATTCTTTTCAAATTTATCAATAGCACGCTCAGCACGGGCGGCAATAAAGCCCTCCAAGCGTTCAAAATTGCCATGACGGGCCATAACAATGGTGGCCAGCTTGGCTACCTCACCCCTAGTGCCATCGGCCAGCTCTTTGGCATTAACCCAATCGTCATTTTCGATATAATTACAAAATTGCTTGGTAAAAGCTTTGCCACTATCTGCTTGCTTATAATACAAAAAGCGTTCCACGCCTATGCCGATGGTAGCTATGGAGCACAACAATAAGGGCCACATTACGGGACCACCCTTGACAAAATAATCGATTGCAGCACCAAATAAACTCATTTTTGTACCTTCTTTCAGTATCACACAAGCTAAAACAGCTTTTTGTGTTGAATTGTTGATAAGCTTAGAAGCTAAATGATATTTAGTTCTAATAATCAGCAAAACCATTATACACTGAAAGCAAAAAAGAGTCAAGCAGATTACTATTACTTATGCATGAAATATCTTGTGAAAGGTCTCATTAGCAAAGGCCTGCACCTGGGCCTCAAACTGACTATACTTCTCCAGCAGCTCCTTGCCCTCCGGTGTGAGCACGGTGCCGCCCCCGTGGGCCCCACCGCTGACGCTTTTCAGCAGGGGATAGCCCAAATCCGCCTCGGCTCTGTGCAGGATTTTCCAAGCCTTGCTGGAGGACATGCCCATGGTTTTATAGGCAGCCGTCAAGGAGCCATACTGCTCTACCAGCTCCAGAATTTGGGCAATACCCTTGCCAAAGGCAATTTCTTCGTTGTACACTCGCACCTTAAGGTGAAATTTTTGGGGAGCCCTGTTGCTCATCTTACCACCCCTTGCCAAAGCCGCAGGCAGGATAGGTGCACACAGGGCAATTCAGGCACAGTCCACCCTCGCCCAAAGCGGCCAGCTCCTCGCCTTGAATCGGGTCGCAGGCCAGCACCCGGGGCAGGACCAGGTCAAAAATAGTGCGCTTGGCGTACATAACGCAGCCGGGCAGCCCCATAACCGGCACCCTGCTTGTTCGATAATACGCCAACAGGAACATGGCCCCGGGCAATACGGGGGCACCGGAGGAAATATTCTGCGGGCGAGGG
>CAMFZA010000055.1 GCA_946002345.1 uncultured Phascolarctobacterium sp.
TTAAGTTATTATTAATATTAACTTATTTTTCTATTATTTTTATTTGCATCGGGGGCTTTCATTTCATGAAGCTGGCCACCTGTGGAGATGACGCAAGAGTTCTACAGGAGGCGGCAAGAGAATTGGAGGCTTTGCCAGCCGAATATTATACCTGCCATTGTACTGGAGCAGAGCAATATGCCTATCTCAAGGAGCGCATGACCAGACTGCACTATTTGGCGGCAGGGGATGTGCTGGAATTATGATAGTAATATAACTTTGTTGCTCACAAAGGCCCATAGAGTATAAAAATAATCCCTCGACTTGGTAAGTCGAGGGGTTGCTGTATCTTAAGGCAAAACAAGAGTGCTAGCCTAGTAAAAAAAAAAATTTACTTTTTGATAGTGCAGGGACGGAGTCCATCGAATTCGTGAATGCTCAAGGTGCCACCTTGCGGTACAACGATGACGCTTTCGTCATAGTTTCCGGATACGAGCTTTTCCAGCACCTTGTAGGGGCCGGGCAAGCAGGTGAGGGTACCATCTAAAAGCTTTACTAGTGGCATGATATAAGCTTCAACCTCCTGCAAATCATAAGTGCCTGTATCAATGATATAAAAGTCTGTAAAGCCCTTATATAATTGCTTGAGGAAGGCATCAGCTTCTGCCTGACCACGCTCTTTAACAAGCTTGGTATAGTCAATGGAAGAGTTTTTCATGAAATTCATCCAGCTTTTCGTGATAAAAATCGCTCCGTCAGGGCGCTTGATACCGGAGCCGGTTAAAAGGACATCGATGCAGTCCATAGTACGTGGCACAGCAAGAGAGCAGGTTGTGGCGTGCAAATCGCAGGTAGCCTTGCCGCAGCCGGAAACACAGATAATAATTTCCTCTGCCTCCGTATTGGTATCAATAATCCCTTGCAGGGTTTCATGCATCTTTTGAGGGTCGCTATGCAGCGCAACATTAAGATAGTTGACTTTGCCCTCAAAGCCAACTTTTTTAATAGTATTCTCTAACTCCTTTTGCAGTGTAATGCAAGAATAGATTACTCGTTTTTTCATGGTTTCAGCTCCTTATATATGCCAAGCCTTGTATAGCTTTTGCTTCTGACATTTTTGTATAGCATTGCTATAATTATATAACTTTATAGAAATTTTCACAACTAGTAATATTAGAAAAGCTGGGCTTGGGAAGGGGATGGTGGCACCAAAATCCTCGAATCTTCCGACAGCTCGTTTCCCTCTCGCAAAGAGAGGGGCTTTTGTGGTATAATAAATTGCTATACTAGTATCACGAGCTATAGTGTTTAAGTAGTGCTAAGGACATGTAGGATTTTAATTATACAGAGTTTGCCTTAGAGAATATTGGCAGTGCAAGTTTAGGGAGTGCCACCAGCATGCCGAGCAGGCAAAAGGCGGTAGAGAAATAGACGGAGGTTTTCTTTAAAATGATAGATACTTTACAAGGCTTGAATAAGGAGCAGGCGGAGGCTGTGCGCACTATTAACGGCCCCATGCTAATTTTGGCAGGTGCCGGCAGTGGTAAAACCAAGGTTTTGACCTGTCGTGTGGCCCACTTGCTGCAGCAGGGGGTGCGGCCCTATCGCATTTTAGCCATCACCTTTACCAATAAAGCGGCAGCGGAAATGCGTGAACGCGTGGATAAAATGGCCGGTCCTGCGGCCAAGGATGTGTGGCTTTTTACCTTTCATGCCTTTTGTGCCAGAGTTTTGCGCCGAGATATCGACAAGCTAGGCCAATATAGTAATAATTTTGCTATTTATGATACCACTGACACGAAAAATTTGCTCAAGCAGATTCTCAAGGAAATGAATCTGGACGAAAAACGTTACCAGCCGGCAGGGATTATCAGCCGCATTAGCAATGCTAAGAATGAACTGCTGGGGGTAAAGGAATTTGCCGCCCAAGCGGGAGATTTTTATGAAGAAAAGGTAGCTCAGATTTACGAGGCCTACGAGGGCAAGCTGCGAGCCAATAATGCGGTGGATTTTGATGATTTGTTGCTCCTGACACTGCGCCTGCTGCAGGAGGTGCCCGAAGTAAGGGAGAAGTATCAGGATAAATTTGATTACATCATGGTGGATGAGTACCAGGATACCAACCATGTGCAGTATCTTTTGACCAAGCTTTTGGCTGGCAAGCACCACAATTTATGCGTGGTGGGCGATGCAGACCAGAGCATTTATGGCTGGCGTGGCGCAGATATTCGCAACATTTTGGACTTCGAAAAGGACTATCCTGAAGCCAAGCTGATAAAGATGGAGCAAAATTATCGCAGTACCCAGGTGATTTTGGATGCTGCCAATGCGGTGATTGAAAATAATACAGGGCGCAAGCCGAAAAATTTGTGGACCAATAATGGTATGGGTACGGAGATAACCTACTACCAGGCAGTGGATGAAAGGGATGAGGCTCGCTTTGTGATTGAGCGGATGCAGGAGTTGCAGCTCAAGGAGGGGGCCAAGCTGGGGGAGATGGCTGTGCTCTATCGCACCAATACCCAGTCCCGTGTCTTTGAAGAAATGCTCATTAAAAGTGGCATGGCCTACACCATGGTGGGTGGTACTAAATTCTATGAGCGGAAGGAAATCAAGGATATTATCGCTTATTTGCGTTTGATTTATAATCCTCATGATGGCTTGAGCCTGGAGCGCATTATTAATGTGCCTAGGCGCGGTATCGGCGATGCCACCTGGGCTCGTTTGCAGGGCTATGCCAATGAGACCAACCAAAGCATGTTTGACGTAATTTCCAACGCCAGCGAGGTGCCGGGCCTGTCCAGTCGTTTTGTGGTTAAGCTGGATGAGTTGGCCAGCCTGCTTTTTGAATTTATGGGCGAGGCCGAGGAAACCAGCGTTAAGCAGCTGATTATCAATGTGATGCAGCGCACGGGTTACCAGGAGGAGCTGGAGTTAGGGCGCAATGCTCAGGACCAGAGCCGCTTGGAAAACCTACAGGAGCTTTTGAGCGTGGCCGAGGATTTTGCCGAAAAAGCTGCTCGCAACGGGGATGAGGCTTCCTTGGAAAACTTCCTCAGCGAAGTGGCACTGGTGTCGGATATTGATGATGCAGAGCTGGGCGATGAGGCCGTGACCTTGATGACACTGCACAGCGCTAAGGGTCTGGAATTTCCCACAGTGTTCCTGGTAGGTATGGAGGAGGGCATTTTCCCCCATGCACGCACCCTTTTGGATGAGGAAGAAATTGAGGAGGAACGCCGTATTTGTTATGTGGGTATTACTAGGGCGGAGCGCCGCTTGTATTTAAGTAATGCGAAAATGCGCATGATTTATGGTCATACCTTGAGCTATCCCCCTTCCCGCTTTTTGCAGGAGGTGCCCCGGAATCTGGTTCACGAATATCGTCGTCCCCAGCAGCAAAAGGTTGTACTGAGAGATGTGCCTAGGGAGCAGGACTTCCGTCCGCGGACAACCAATTGGTTCCTGCAGAATAAAAGCAGCTTTGTGCCCAAGGAGGCTGGCAATAGCGCCAGCTTTAAGGCGGGTGACAGAGTCAATCACAAGAAGTGGGGCATGGGCACCATTGTGGCAGTGAAGGATACGGAGGATGGGCAGGAGGTTAAGGTAGCCTTTAATGGGGGCGGCATTCGTAGCTTGCTGACTAAATACGCAGTGCTGCAGAAGGTGTAAAACCCCTCAGTCAGCTCGTAAACTCGCTGACAGCTCCCCTTTAAAGGGGAGCCAGAGTGGAAGGATGATTGCAATGAACGAATTAGATTTATTTGCGGATGAGCGCGAGCAGCTGCTGGCTGAGGCCAGCGCGCTGCGCCAAGAGATTCGCCATCATGAGTATTTATATTATGTGCTGGATGCACCGGAAATTACCGATAGCGAATATGATCGCCTGATGGTGCGCCTGCGGGAAATCGAAGCAAGCTATCCTGAGGACGTACCTGCTGATTCACCAACTCAACGGGTGGGAGGTCGAGCGGATACGCAGTTTGCCGAGGTACGCCATCTGGAGCCCATGCTGAGTCTGTCCAACGCCTTTAGCGAGGCGGAGCTACGAGCCTTCGATGAGCGTGTTAAGGGTGGCCTGCCTGCCGGTAGCAACGTGGATTATGTGATGGAGCCCAAGATTGATGGTCTGGCCTGCAGTTTGATTTATGAAAATGGTCGCTTAGTGCGTGCTGCCACCAGAGGCGATGGCGTAGTGGGCGAAAATGTTACGGCCAATGTGCGCACCATTCGCACCATTCCCCTGGTGCTCAAGGCTAAGGAGGGCGAGGCCTTACCGGAGCTTTTGGATGTGCGGGGCGAAGTCTACATGCCACGACATGCCTTTATGCAGCTCAATGAAGCCAGAGCGGAGCGTGGGGAGAGTGAATTTGCCAATCCCCGCAATGCGGCGGCAGGCAGTTTGCGGCAGCTGGACCCGCAGGTGACGGCCAGCCGTAGCCTGAGCTTCTTTGCTTACTATATTGTGGGCGAGGGCGCTCAACCGCGCCATAGCGAAAATCTGGCCAAGCTGGCGGAGTATGGCTTTAAGGTTAGCGAGGATTATAAGGTGGTATCAAGCATTGACCAGGCTCTTGCGTTCATTGCCGACTTCGATAAAAAGCGCTCTACTTTAGCCTATGACACGGATGGTGCAGTTATTAAGGTCAACTCCGTGGCGCAGCAAAATGCTTTGGGTGCCACCGGTAAGGATCCCCGTTGGGCCATCGCCTTTAAATATCCGCCGGAGCAGGCAGAAACTACCCTAGAGGACATTGACTGGCGTGTGGGGCGCACTGGTGTGCTGACACCCACAGCTATGCTGACGCCGGTGCGGCTTAGTGGCAGTGTCATCAGCCGTGCTACATTGCACAACGAGGACTTTATTAAAGCCAAGGATATTCGCATTGGTGATAGGGTTATTATTAATAAGGCCGGTGAGATTATTCCGGAAGTACTGCGCGTGGTGGCGGACAAGCGTACTGGCGAAGAAAAGCCGGTGGAGATACCCACTGTGTGCCCGGAATGTGGCTGGAGCGTGGAGCGTCAGGGTGCGGAGGCGGCTATTCGCTGCACCAATCCCCACTGCCCTGCGCTGGGACGGGAGGGCCTCATTCATTTTGTCAGTCGCGACGCGATGAACATTGAAGGCTGTGGACCCTCTGTAATCAACCAGCTTATTGATGCCGGACTGGTGAGGGATGCAGCAGATTTATATGGCCTAACCAAGGAACAGCTGCTAACCTTGGAGCGCATGGGCGAGAAGTCTGCTGATAATCTTTTGGCAGCCATTGGGGCGAGCAAGGAAAACGAGCTGGATAAGCTGCTCTTTGCTCTCGGTATCCGCCATGTGGGGGCCAAAGTGGCGCGCACGTTAGCCAGCATTTATGGCAGTATGGACGAGCTTTTGACCACGGGCATGCTGGAACTGGCCCGTATTGCCGAATATAAAAAGCAGGCCAAGGATAATAAAACAGAGGATAAATTCAAGGATATGGGCGAGAAAATCGCCGAAAGCGTAGTAACCTGGCTCAGCGTGCCTGCTAACCAGGATTTGGTGGAGCGGCTGAAGGAGGCTGGTCTGAACTTAACCTTTACTGCTCCGGCTAGCAAGGAGGATAATCCCTTCTTTGGCAAAACCTTGGTGTTTACTGGAACGCTACCAACTCTTGGACGTGCGGAAGCCAAGACCATGGCTCAGGATGTGGGGGCCAAGGTGAGCGGCAGCGTGAGCAAGAAGACGGATTATGTGATTGCAGGCGCGGAGGCTGGCAGTAAGCTGGAGAAGGCGCAGCAGCTGGGAGTTACAGTTATAGACGAGGCAGAGTTTTTGAGTATGATTCAAGACAAGCGATAAGGGGTCATCTACTTTGTCATGGCTCCTAGGAGTATTATTAATACGCCGTCGTCGCCATTTCACGTATCTGACCCCTTCTCGCTTGTCTTCTTATAGTATTTAATATCTAGATAAGGAGTTCAAATATGAAGAGACTACTGACTTTTATAATAATGGCTTTATTGCTATGTTGCTCCCTTACTGCTTTTGCTGCGCAGAAGGAAGTTAGCTCTATTGATGCGCTGGATAAGGGAGTTGCCGATACAGGGGAGACTCATTTCACCAAGACCGACATGGAGCTCACGGAATGCACTCTTCCTTATACCGTGGCCGTGCTTCCTTATGTTGATACCTCCGGCTTGGAGGGGCGCAGTCGGGAGATGGCAGTGGGTGCCATTAAGGATACTTTAAAAAAGAAGTATCCTGCCAAGAAAACCAGCATTACTAAAATTGTAAGCAACAATGTGGTGCAAAGAGCTTTAATTAATAATCCTATGGAAAATCCCGAGGTTCCCACCCTAGCAGAGCTGGTGGCCATTGGGGAGGACTGTGGTGCGGATAGGGTAATTTTTGTGAGCATTTTGCCGGCGCGGGAAAAGGAGACTGGCTTCATGATGATTGCCGGTACCCAAACCTATAGTGCTACCGTAATGATGAAGCTGAAGTGCGTGGATGTGAACGAGGAAAAATTCCTCTTTAACCAAAATGTGGAGGGTATTGGCTCCTCCACCTCTGTGAACTTTTGGAAAATTGGTAAGCCCAGCCGTGCTAAGGCAGTGAAGCGGGGCATAACCGATTGCATGAACTTCTTTTTGACTAGCTTTGAGTAATTAGGGAGGTATCGTTATGGAACAAGCCGAATGGAATGAATATGTACACAAGGTAGCAACCTGGGATGTACCACTGCCCATGCACATGGTGAACGATTACGAGGATTGGAAATGCCGCAGTATTGTGGGCCGCTGTCTTTTGATGATGAAGGACGTGGAGGGTGCTATGAATGTGCTGGCCACTGTGCGTGATATCAAGCCCAATATGGACGATGTGCCAGAGTTTGGCTTTAGCGAGGCGGAGCACAAGGCCCTGTGCCTGCGTGATTTGGCAGAGATCATTTGGATGATTACCGGCACTGGCGACGCACCTGTGTTTTATCTGAATGAGGCCTATAAGCTGTGCCGTGCTTATCAGCATGTGTTCAAGGCTGCGGACAGGGGCAAGATTTGGGTGCGCAAGCTGGAAATTATGCGCTCCTGTGGCTTGGAGGAGAAGGCTTTGGCCGAGGCCCATGCTATGCTGGAGGCAGAAAAGGACAATGAGGGCATTAACCCTTATCGCTTCCGTGCTTTAGTATTTATGGGTGAGAGCATGGCAGCCAAGGGTGATTACCTCAAGGCTTCCCTGTTGATTGCAGAGGCGTATAAATCCTATCCCTGCAGCGAGGCTACGGAGAAGGATTTGGCAGAGGCTGCGGCAACGGCGGAGCCCCAGGAACGCTATGAAAAATATCTGCACTGCACCACGATTCCCTATCAGCCTTGGGAGCGGGATAATATTCCTACCTTGGAGGATGTGCATCGTTTGCAGGAGGAAAATTTTGCTAAGCGGGAGGCTGCTAAGGCTGGGAGTGGCGCCGAGGGCGTAGCAGATTTAATGAGTCAATTCCAAAAGCAAGCAGAATAAGTGGTAAAAATGAAGCTGGTGTGAGCAGTGCTTGCACCAGCTTTTTAAATGGTCGATTAAAATGAGTGATTAACGATTTTTATACCCAGGTACTAAAAATTCTGATAAAATAGAGCACAGATAAGCTTTGTATACTGTATGTAAAGAATTTTATGATGAAGGGATGTATAAGGGTATGAAAAAGAAGGTTCTTGCTTTTGCTGCTGCGGCAGTGCTGGCGGCTCCCCAAATGGTGGGCGCTGAGGGCTTTGCGATTTATGAATGGTCTGCTGAAGGTATGGGTATGGCTGGCGCCCGCATGTTTGCGGAAAATGATGCGGCTAACTTGGCTTTTAATCCGGCTTCTATTACTAAGGTGAAGGGTGAGGTGTTTAAGGTTTCTGCAACTTATTTGAGTCCCCATGGTAAGTATGATGTGGAGTCTTCAGGACCTCTTGGTACTATCAAATCTGGTCATAATCGCGTGCATCCTGCATGGGCTCCGGGGATGTATTATGTTCGTCAAATCAATGATAAAGAATGGTTTGGCATGGGTACTTGGAGTCGTTTCGGTATGGTTTCCCAATTTGAGCGTAATTCTGCTCCTGGCTCTAATTCTTTTAGTGCGAAGTTGAATGGTGTGACTTTGGGTGCTAACTATGCTCGTAAGCTGGACAAAAAGTGGACTGCTTCTTTAGGAGCGGAAGTAAACTATGTCGGTTTACAAATGGATAAGAATTTGTTTGGTATGGCCCCTATCCATTTAGAAGGTGAAAGTTATGCTTTAGGATGGAATGCTGCTGCCAATTATGAGTTTGATGAAAAAAATGAAATTTGTTTAGTATATCGTAGTGCAATTAACCATTCTATGGATGCTGATTATGACTTCCATCCGCCGATTCCTGGACCTTTGGGTAATCAATATGGTGATGCTTATGCTTGTGTAACTTTACCAGAAAGTTTAACTCTAGGCTATAACCATAAATTCAATGATAAGACCCGTGTAGAGTTAAATTATATTTGGACTCGTTGGGAGCGTTATGACGCTTTGAATATATCTTTTAATCCAGAAATGTCAGTGATGGGACATGTAGTAACTGAAGTTCCTCAGACGAAGGACTGGACTAACGGCAAACGTTTTGCTATTGGCTTAGAGCACAAGTTTAGCGATAAATATTCTGGTCTTTTGGGTTATGCATTTGACCATTCCAACATTCCATATGATGGTGGCGATTTTATGATTCCGACTGGTACTCGTACCACTTATTCTATCGGTGCTCAGTATCATGACAAGAAACAGACCTTGGCAGTGTCTTTAGGTTGGATGAATGTTGGCAGTCTTGATTTCAAAGGTGGACATCTCGGCGAAATTTATGCTTCCGCTCACACCCGCGACAGTTATACTAAGATGGCTTCCATCTCCTATCAACGTAATTTCTAATTTTAGAATTCTTAGGGCTCTCCCCGCTTGGGGAGGGCCTTTTTTCTTGATTAGTACTACTTCTTTGTGTGCCCAAAGAAGTAGCAAGAAATGCACCAGCATTGCATGCTGGACCGCACGCTTTTTTCGATGAAAAAAGCTTAGCAAAAAAGCTTTATAATTTGTTTGGGCTCGTCGTTCTCGCGCTTGTTACTGCTTTTGGTTCGTTGTTCAAGGTTAGGGAGTTCGATGTTCTGTGACCGTTGCGTCTACCGATATTT